>JAGRKR010000426.1:0-795 GCA_020442225.1 Hyphomicrobiaceae bacterium
CACGATGTAGATGGGCGCGACGAGTGGCTGATGCCATTGCCGGACCGTGCGCAGCGCGGCGTAGATCATGCCGGTGCAATAGACCGTGAAAAGCGCGGCTGCCGCTGTGGCGATCGCCAGAAGACCGCCGATGACGCCGAGCCGCTCGACCACGATCCAGGTGAGACCGAGCAGGCCGGCGGGCGCGTAGGTCACGATGGCGGCGACGCCCTCGCGCGAGAGCCACGACGTGCGCCATTGGCTCACGGCGCGCCAGGCGCGCTCGGGGCGCCCGAGGTGAAAGGTCGAGGAGAGCAGGCCGGCCGTGACCATGCCGAGCCCCAGCCCGAACACGACGAGGCCGAGCCAGCGGGTCGGCGGCACGAGGCCGAAGGTGGCCGCGAGGGCCGCCAGCACGATCAGCCCGTAGCCGGCGCCGGAGGCCGTCGTGAAGAGGATCACCGAATAGGCAGGATGCATCGGAGCCGGGCCTCAGCGCGTGAGCATGCGGTCGGCCCATTGGAAGAGCCGGTCGATGGCGGACTTGGGATCGCCGGCAGGAGCTGCGCCGGGCGAGGGCACGGTGGCCGTCGTGGCATCGCGTCTCGGCCGCGGCGGCAGGTACTTGTTGACGGGCTTGTAGCCGAACTCCGGCAGCAGATCGAAGCCCTGTCGCTCTGCGACGAGCTTGGAGACGTCGCTCGCGGGGTCGCCGAGGTCGCCGAAATGACGGGCGCCCGTCGGACAGGCGCGCACGCAGGCCGGGATACGGTCCTCCGGCACGATGGTCTCGTTATAGATCCGGTCGACGCAGAG
>JAGRKR010000426.1:838-2354 GCA_020442225.1 Hyphomicrobiaceae bacterium
GCGCCATAGGGGCAGGCCCAGGCACAGAGGCCGCAGCCCATGCAGCGGTCTTCGTTCACCAGGACGATGCCGTCCTCGGCCCGCTTGTAGGAGGCCCCCGTCGGGCAGACGGTGACGCAGTCGGGCTCCTCGCAATGCAGGCACGAGCGCGGGAAGTGCACGGTGCGGCTGGTCGCCCCCTGGCCGATATCGTAGGCGTGGATGCGGTTGAGCCAGGCGCCGTGGGGATCGGCGCCGTAGGGCTCCTGGTCGGTCAGCGGCGCGGAGTAGCCGCCCGTATTCCACTCCTTGCAGCTCGTGGCGCAGGCCTGGCAGCCGACACACGTATCGAGATCGATGACGAGCCCGAGCTTCTTCTTCGACGGGGGCGGCAGGCTGGTCATCGCTTGGGCTTCCGGAACTGGGCGCCGAACTCGGACGAAGCCGGTGCGGTCGGCAGGAAAGGATGCTCGAGCGGCTCGAAGCGCGGCGCGGTCTCGCCGGGCTCGCCGGGGGCGGCCTTCTCGATCCTGACCCTGAGGTCATACCAGGCGGCCTGTCCCGTCACGGGGTCGGAGTTCGAGTAGCGGTAGCCGCCGGGCTGCTCGGGCAGAAGCTCGGCGATGAGGTGATTGAGCAGGAAGCCTTCGCGCGCCTCCGGGGCGTCGTCGTCGAGGGCCCAGGCGCCGCGACGCTTGCCGATGGCGTTCCAGGTCCAGATCGTGTCGGGGTGAACGCCCTCCATCAGGCGCACCTGACAGCGGACGCGGCCGATGCGGCTCGTGACCCAGACCCAGTCGTCATCGGCGATCCCGAGCGACTGCGCGCGCCCGCGATGGATGAACAGGCGGTTGGCGGTGTGGATCTGGCGCAGCCAGGCGTTCTGCGAGCCCCAGGAGTGGTACATCGCCATCGGGCGCTGCGTGATCGCGTAGAACGGGTAGTCCGTCTCCTCCTGCAGAGCGCTCTCGAATGGCGGATACCAGATGGGCAGCGGCGTGAAGTACGTGGCGATGCGCTCGCGGTGCGTTTCCGGCGGCTGCAACTCGCCGTGGCCCTGTGCCGCCAGCCGGAATTTCTGCATCGGCTCGGAGTAGAGCTCGAAGACGAGGCGCGCATCCGCGCCGACGAAGCCCATCGACACCGCCCAGTCGAGATACTCGCGGTTGGCGTGCTTGAAGTAGCGCATGCTGGGCTTGAAGTGCTGGGCGCAGAACGCGCCATTCTCGATGTAGCGCTCGAGCTGGTTCGGATTGGGATCGCCGGTGCCGAACTGGTCTCCGTTCTTGCCCCGCCAGCCGGCGAGTGGTCCGAGCCCCGGCATGCGCTCGTGGTTGACGATGTAGTCGGGATAGCCGCCGGGATAGCGCGGGCTGCCGTCGGGCTTGGTGAAGCCCGGAAGCTTCAGTCGGCTGCCGAGATCGATGAGCACGTCCTGGAACGGACGCACGTCGCGGTCCGGCTTCACCACCGGGTGGCGAATGGCGTCCGCGGGGCCGTCCGGCTCGGAGATCGGCCGGTCGAGCAGCGAGATGCA
>JAGRKR010000427.1 GCA_020442225.1 Hyphomicrobiaceae bacterium
CCAGTGACGCGGCGTCCCACCGCCGTCCCCCTCTGTCCCACCCTTCGTCCCCATCTATCCCACCCCTCGTCCCACTCCCTGTCCCGACGACATCCCACCCCGGGATGAGCGACTCTTCTCGCATCACCAGACGGGAATGCGAGTACGGCGATGGAACAGTCAGGACATCTCAGCGAGAAGCTGCTGGCGCGACGTTGGGGTCTTAGTCACCGGACGCTGGAGCGCTGGCGCCACGATGATCATGGTCCCGCGTATCTGAAGATCGGCGGCCGGATCGTCTACGCCATATCCGACATCGAAGCCTTCGAGGCGGCACGGCGGCGCACGACTGGCGCCGTCTCCGCAGGGGCAGGCGCACAATGAACGCCGCAGTCCCCGTCTCTATGGCCAGCGCAATGGTCTCCCCGCGGATCAGCGAGTTCGAGCTTCGCGCCTGGGTCGTCCAGGCCCGGCCCGGAGACGTCCTCGAGTATCACCGCGGCTTCCTCGCCATCGACCGCACCCCGCTCGGGCCGCCAATGAGCGACGAGGAGCGAAGCGCCCTCGCGCAGACCGGCGCTGTCGCCATGCGGCTTGCGAGCGAGGGCGGTGTCCATCTCGTCCAGCGCCGGCTTGGTCCGGGCAGTTGCAGCTATCTCGCCATCGCCCGGCGTCGACCAAGGAGTTCGCCTGCCGGTTCCGTAGCGGTGCCGCGCGATGCCGGGGCGGTGCCGCTCGAGACAGCAGCGTGAAGACAGCGGCGGGGCGGCCCTTTCCGCAAGGACGGGCAGGCTCTCCTTCGGCGCCCGGTCAACGCCCCGCCGCCCCAGACCAAGCGACGACGTCATCCACACGAGGATCCAACCAATGCCGGTTCGCATCATCACGGCCGACGAGCGGCTGTCGGCAGCTCACAACAAGACCTCGATCGCCATCTTCGGACCACCGGGCGCCGGGAAGACGTCGCTCCTGAAGACGCTGCCGGCCGACCAGACCGTCTGCCTCGATCTTGAGGCCGGCATGAAGTCGGTGCAGGATTGGCCAGGCGCCAGCATTCCCGTACGGAGCTTCCTCGACTTCCGTGACCTGGCGGTGCTGATCGGCGGACCCGACCCGGCCGCCGATCCCAATGCCTGGTACAGCGCGCAGCACCATCAGCACACGAGGAGCGTCTACGCCGGCAGCGGTGTGGAAGAGTTCCTCGCCAGCAAGTCCGTGGTGTTCGTCGACAGCATCACCGATCTCACGCGCCAGTCGATGGCCTATGCCCGGCAGCAGCCGGAAGCGTTCTCCGAGCGCACCGGGAAGCCGGATGTTCGTGGCGCCTACGGCCTGCTCGGCCGTGAGGTCATCCAGGCCCTCAAGCACCTCCAGCACGCGCCGGGCAAGACGGTGATCTTCGTCGGGGTCCTGGAGAAGGTCACCGACGAGTTCGGTGTCACGACCTGGCAGCCGCAGATGGAGGGCTCCAAGGTCGGCCGCGAGCTGCCGGGCATCGTTGATCAGGTGATGGCGCTGCACCTGTTCAGCCGCGACACCGACGGCGGCTACGTCCTCGACGAGAAGGCGAGCGAACGCCGGCTCGTTTGCCGGGCCGGCAATCCGTTCGGCCTGCCGGCCAAGGATCGAAGCGGCCGCCTCGGCGAGACCGAGCCTCCCGACCTCGGCGCCCTGCTCGCCAAGATCAACACAACCGCGTTCGCAGCCGCACGATAGGCGGCGTCACCGATCGAGAATCTTAATCCAAGGAGAACGACATGTACGACCTCAACGATGCCCAGCCACAGATGGCGCCAGTCGGCGACCTGATTCCCGACGGCACCTTCGCCAAGGTGAAGATGACCATTCGCCCGGGCGGAACGAACGGCTCGACGCCGCTCGATGCTGGTCTGCTCAAGGCATCGCAGTCCAGCGACGCCAAGCTGCTCGATTGCGAGTTCACGGTGGTCGCCGGCCCCTATGCCAGACGGAAGTTCTGGCAGAACTTCACCGTCGCCGGCGGCAAGCTCGACGAGAAGGGGCAGTCGAAGGGCTGGAACATCTCGAAGGCGACGTTCCGCGCCATGGTCGACAGCGCCCTCGGCCTCGATCCGCGCGATGAGAGCGCCGCCGCCAAGGCCAAGCGCGTCTTCCAGGGGCTGAAGCAGCTCGACGGCATCGTTGTCGCTGCCCGGATCATGGTCGAGCCCGCGTCGGAGCCGCAATACAGGGACGCCAACAAGCTCGCGAATGTCGTCCTGCCGGGTGAGCCCCAGTACGACGCGATCATGCGCGGCGAGACCGTGCAGCCCGATCCGATCAACGCCAAGCCGCGCAAGGCGCAGAACGGCGCGACGCAGAACGCCCCCGCCTGGCAACCCAACGCGCAGCAGAATGGCAGCGTGCCGTGGGCCGACCAGGATCAGTCCAGGCCACCTCAACCTGCTCCGGCGACCGGTCCCGCCTGGCTCAATACCTAAGGCGGGAGGTCGTGACCGATGACGAGTGGCTGGCGCACACGACGCGCGAAGCGGCGAAGGCGATCGGTCGATGGCTCGAAGGAAGAGGTGGGCTGCACCAGCCAATCCGCTCTTTGACCATGCGCGATCTCGAAGCCATGGCCGCCAGGGCCAACGACCGCTTCGTGGTGTTGGCGGCGGAGCGGATCAGGGAACAACCGGAGGCGGCCACGGCCAATCACAGGTGGCTCATGGCTGGCTAGCCCCGTGTGCGCTCTGCGGCCGGCAGAGCCGGGGCTACCTCTACTGCCACCTGCTCCGTCGGGACCGTTTCCCCGACTACGCCTTCTGCTCGCCGACCTGCACCGACCTCGGAATCGCACTCGCCAGGGAGAACAACGGCGTGATCGACAAGACTGCCCGCGAGACACAGGCCCTCAGGGAGGCTCGGCGCCCCTTCGCCGAGGCGCTCACCGCACTCGGTCTGATGGAGCCCTTCTACAATCGTACCGCCGCCGAGATCGATCAGCTGATCGAGGCGGCAGTCACCGGCTTCGTCGAGAGCATGCAGCGCCAGTCGGCGACGCCCGAGCGCTCCGGCACGCCCTTCGACGACGACATTCCTTTTTGAGGGCGAACATCGGTGATCGACCTCAATCACAAGTCGGGCTGCCAGTACGAACCGCCTCTCCGCCCGCCTGGCATCGCCGCCGCCATCGGCAGGGCAATCGACAGCGCGCTGCTAGCGCGCCATCACGCCCAGCCGCCACGACGCTATGTCAGCAGCTCGGGCCTTGGTCGGGAGTGTCTCCGCCAGATCCAGTACGACTATCTCGCCGCGCCGAAGGACGAGGGCCGGGACTTCGAACCGGCGACCCTCCGGATCTTCGCGGCCGGTCATCGCGGTGAGGACGTGGTGGCGGCATGGCTGCGGGCCGCCGGGTTCGATCTCCGTACCCACCGCTCGGACGGACGACAGTTCGGCTTCTCGATGCTCGGCGGCCGCTTCCGTGGCCACATCGATGGCTGCGTGGTCAGCGGTCCGGCGCCGATGATCTTTCCGGCGCTCTGGGAGAACAAGGCGGTCGGCGCCGGTCCGTGGAAGGAGATCGTCAAGCGCGGCGTGGTGATCGCGAGGCCGGTCTACGCGGCGCAGATCGCACTCTACCAGGCCTACCTCGATCTGCCCAACCCCGCTCTCTTCACCGCGCTCAATCGCGACACCCTTGAACTCCATGCGGAGCTGGTCCCGTTTGACGCGGCGCTCGCGCAGGCCATGAGCGACCGGGCCGTGCAGGTGGTCCGCGCCAGCGACGCCGAGGAGCTTCTGCCGCGCGCCGCCGCCGACCGCAGCGCGGCTGTCTGTCGGGGCGGAATGAGCGGCGGCTCCTATCATGGCGCCTGCTCCTGGCAGGACCGGTGCTGGAGGGCGCGATGATCACCGCCAAGCTTCGGACATGGACACACCTCAAGAGGAGGTCGGCATGACCGACATCACGCTCACCGACCAGCAATGGGCCGGGGTCAAGCGCATCGTCCATTGGTTCAGGCACGAGACGCATGAGAAGCAGGTGGCGCGCATCTCCGGGTACGCAGGATGCGGCAAGAGCACCATCCTGAAGTTCGTGCTCGATGAGCTTGGCCTCGATGCTCACGTGAGCGATCGCGACGGCGGCAGCTGCGTACCTGGTGTGGTCACCGCGACCTTCACCGGCAAGGCGGCCCTGGTGCTAAAACGGAAGGGTACGCCGGCGCGCACCATTCACAGCCTGATCTACAGCGTCATCGAGGCCACCGAGGAAGAGATCGAGGCGGCGGGCAAGAAGATCGCCGAGGCGGAAGCCCATGCGCGGACACTGACCGGGTTCGATCGCACCGCCGCGGAGGCCGCCATCGAAGCCCAGCGCCAGGCTCTGTCGCAGATGAAGAAGCCGCGCTTCTCATTGAACCCGCAGAGCGACGCTGCCGACGCAAGGCTGATCGTCCTGGACGAGGTCTCCATGGTCGGCGAGGAAATGGCGCGCGACCTGATGAGCTTCGGCAAGCCCATCCTGGTGCTGGGTGACCCCGGGCAGCTGCCGCCGATCAAGGGGGAAGGCGCGTTCACCAACGATGCCCCTGACGTCATGCTCACCGAGATCCATCGGCAGGCCGAGACCAGCGCCATCATCCGCCTTGCCACCATGGCCCGTCGCGGTGAGCCGATCGGCTTCGGCCAGTACGACACCTTCGTCTGGAAGATGAGGAAGCAGGACGTCACGCCCGAGCAGGCGCTCCGCGGCGGCCAGGTCATCTGCGGGCTCAACGCCACCCGGCTGCAGCTCAACAATGCCATGCGCCGGGCGGCGGGGTTCGTCGACGGCTGGCTGCCCACCGGGCCGGACGAGAAGATCATTTGCCTCAAGAACCAGAACGACCTCGGCCTGATCAACGGCATGTTCGTCACCCTCGACAATGTGGTCGACGAGGGCAGCCTCTACTTCTCGGCTGCGGTGAGCGACGAGGACGGCAACCGGATCGGGCCGCCGGGTGCGGACGGCAAACCGGGCCGGCTCCGCATCTACAAGGGACACTTCGAGGATCACGTCGCCTTCGATCGGCAGCGCCACGATCGGGACTGGAAGGGCAAGCGCAACCTCACCGAGGCAACGTTCGGCTGGGCCATCACCGGGCACAAGTCGCAAGGGTCGCAATGGGAGAATGTCATCGTCTGGGACGATGGCCTTGGACGGAGCGAATCCGATCGCCGCCGCTGGCTCTACACGGTCATCACCCGTGCCGAGCGTGGGCTGGTGATCCTGGCCTGAGCCCCGGCCGTGATCGACCTGAACGATGTCTGGCAGCCACCGGTCCGTTTCGATCTCGCTGCCGTGCGCGACCGGTTGTCGGCGACGGCGGCCGACTGGCTGCCGGCGCTATTCCCGGAGGCACGGGCGTCTTCCGACCGGAAGACGCTTCGCTGCGCCGACCTCTCCGGCCGCCCACCCCGCAACGAAGGTTCCTGCGTCATCCATCTGCAGGGGCCGCGCGCCGGCTGGGGCTATGACCACGCCACGGGCGAGTCCGCCGGACCCATCGACCTGATCCATCATGCGATCGGTCTCTCGGGCGGCGCCCTGTTCGAGGAAGCGGCGCGGCTTGCGCGTCTCGACGCGCCGACAGCGACGCCACGAAGGTCGGGTCAGCCGAAGTCGGGCCACGCCCTCGAGGTGGCGCGTATACTCGATGGCTGCCAGCCCATCGCCGCTACCGTGGCAGAGGTTTATCTGCGGAGCCGCGGTCTGGCCGATCCAGGCTCGCCGGACCTCCTGTATCACCCCGACCTCACCGACTATGAGGCCAGGCGCGGCTGGTCCGGCATGGTCGCGGTCGTGCGCGATGGCGCCGGCGAACCGACCGGCGGCATTCATCGCACCTTCCTGCTCGACGATGGTTCGGCCAAGGCGCCGCCGGGCAAGAAGATGCTCGATGCGGTGGGCGGCGGCTCGGTGCGTCTCGCGCAGGTCGGCGACGATGGACATCTGGGCATCGCCGAGGGCATCGAGACGGCCCTGTCCGCACACACGATCTTCGGCGTGCCGACATGGGCGGCCCTGTCGGCCGATGGCCTCCGGCGCTGGCAGTGGCCCCAAGGCATCAGCCGCGTGACCATCTTCGCCGACGCCGGCGAAGCCGGGGCGCAGGCCGGGGCCGCCCTCGCCGAGCGCCTCAGCGTAGCCGGCATCGCCAACGCGATCGTCGCGCCGCTGCATGGCGACGATTTCAACGACGACCTCCGCCACGGTGTGACCGCAGCCGACTACAAGATCTCAGCCCCTGTTGCCGCAGCTGCGCCGCTCGCCACGGCCGCGGAATTCGAGCGGGCAGCCCGGGTGTTGACCAATCCGCCTGATCTCACGGCCCTCGGCAGCCTGCTCGGCCAGCTCGTCCTGGCACGGCTGGAACCACTGCCCGAGCGCCAGGTCCTGGCGGCGATCAAGTCCGCCACCGGCATCGCCGTCTCCATCCTCGAGAAGCAGATCGCAGAGCTGCGCCGCCGGCTGAATGCCACCGGCGACATCCACCAGCGTCCCATTCGTCCGCTATGGGCAAGCCAGCTCCGCCTTGACCTGGCTGGGACGCCGGAACGCAACGAAGCCAACGTCATCACCGCGCTCTCAAATGACGAGGCCTTTGCCGGCGCTCTTGTGTTCGACGAGTTCCGCCAGGAGACCATGGTCAATCGGGCGCTGCCTTGGGACGAGGACGCCGCGAGGATCCCTCGACCATGGAGCGATGCCGACGACGTGCGCTGTGCCGAGTGGCTCCAGCATCGCGAGATCAACGTCGCACCGATCGTCGTCAGTCGTAGCGCCATCGCGGTCGCCAGGGACATCCGCGTCCATCCGGTGCGCGACTATCTGAACGGCCTCACCTGGGATGGCGTGCCCCGTCTGGCGAGCTGGGCGATCGCCTACCTCGGCGCGGACGACACGGCCCTAAACCGCGCCTTCGGGTCGCGCTGGATGATCTCCGCCGTCGCGCGCATCATGCGCCCCGGCGCCAAGGTCGACCACATGCTGATCCTCGAAGGACCGCAGGGCGCGAAGAAGTCGACCGCGCTGAAGGTGCTGGCTGGTGACGAGTGGTTCACCGACGAACTCCCTGAGATCGGCTCGAAGGATGCTGCCCAGCAGATCCGCGGCATCTGGATCGTCGAGATCGCAGAACTCGATGCGATCGGCCGGGCCGAGGTCTCGCGCATCAAGGCGTTCCTGACCCGCACCATCGATCGATACCGGCCGCCCTATGGGCGCTACGTCATCGAAGTGCCCCGCGAGTGCGTCTTCGCCGGCAGCGTCAACCCGGACAGCTATCTCCGCGACGAGACCGGCAACCGCCGCTTCTGGCCGGTGCGGTGTGGCAGCATCGATCTCGACGCGCTTCGCCGCGACCGCGACCAGCTGTGGGCAGAAGCCGTCGTTCGGTTCCGTGACGGGGCAATCTGGTGGCTCGATGACGCGGAGCTCATGGCCAACGCAACGGAGGAACAGGACGCCCGCTATCAGTCCGATGCCTGGGACGCCCTCATCGAACGCTGGCTCGTCTATGAGCGCCGCCGCATCAACCGTGGCTATGGCTATGACGATTGGGTCGATGAAGAAGTCGAACGGGGAAAGCCGATCACCGACCTCTCGGTCGGCGAGGTCCTCGATCAGGCGATCGGCATCGAGCCCGGTCGCTGGACGAAGAGCGATCAGATGCGCGTAGGAGCATACCTGAAGGCAAACGGATGGCAGCGCTACCAGCGCCGGGTTCGAAATCTCCGCGAATGGCGCTATCGGCGAGCGGACGACAGCGTAGCCGTCTGACTGCTGACATTAAATAACTGCCGTGCAAGATTGGAGCGTCCCGGCAGCTGCGCGCAGGGATGCGGTTGGCGGATCCTGATCACGTTTCCGCTGCCAGCCGGTCGGCCGCGCGGACAACGTCCGCGGGAGCCATTTCGGCGTAGGCTGCAAATTCGAGAAGCCACGGCTCCCAACCGACGACCTGCTGCATGACACCGCTCAGGAAGCCTGGCTGCCGCGCGCCAAGCCGAATTGTCTCGGGTTGAGTCCCGGTGAGAAGCAGGAAGCGTTCGAGCCTTTCCGGATCGGCGGCGATGAAGGCGAGCGCGGTGATCGCCACCATCTCCGGATCAGCCTGCTCCTGGGTCTGACGAATCATGCCTCGCTCTGGCTCCGGGGACGCCGAGAGTCACACCCCTTGCCACAATCGACAAGAGTTCAGAAGTGGACACACGCTGTGTGTCACCAACCGTCACCACTTTCATGAGCAGGTGGGGACTCTGCAGCCGCTTGAGTTTTCAATGGTGTCATCACCGTCACCACTGTCACCACCTGTTTCGAACATGGGCACGTGGAAGGCGGTTGTCTGGAACGGGGTGGCATCACGCATATTCCCAAGGGAAGGTGTTGACCCCCATGCGATGGTGGTGTCAGTGGTGACACACTGCTTAGCCGATTGAAATTAATAGGGTATTGGTGTCACCGCCCTGAGCGATGGGTAGTGACGGCGGAGGATCGGCGGGCTCAAGGAAAAAATGCTGCCTGTGCTCGTTTTCAGTTGCCCCGCCGTAATCGGTCTCTAGAATCAACATCGACCAAAGCCGAAGGCCCACTTCTCGTGAGCCTTCGTGATGAATATCCCTTCCGCTGTCGTGCCCGGGGTGGCCAACGAGCCGCCGCCTGCCGTCACGACTCGCCCAGTCGAGACCTCGGGCGCTCCGGCCATCCTCGCCCTCGACCTTGGCACCACCACCGGCTGGGCGCTTCGCAATCTCCGCGGCCGCATCCTCAGTGGCACCGCCGAGTTCAAGCCGCACCGCTTCGAAGGCGGCGGCATGCGCTACCTCCGCTTCGAGCGCTGGCTCGACGAGACGCTCCGCCTCGCCGGTGACGTCCAGGCCGTCTACTTCGAGGAGGTGCGCCGACACGTCGGCGTTGACGCAGCCCATGCTTACGGGGGGTTCCTCGCCGGCCTCACCGCATGGTGCGAGGAACACGCGATCGCCTACCAGGGCGTCCCGG
>JAGRKR010000428.1 GCA_020442225.1 Hyphomicrobiaceae bacterium
ATGCTCGGTCATGTCTCTCCTGTCTGAAATAGTTCCAGGGTTCGCCGACCATAGCCAAGCCGGCTCGCCGCGCAAGAGGCGAGTTGCCGCGCATGAACCGGCGATGAAACGCACGGTCAGGGGAGGCTCATGCGGGCTGTGCGACCGTTGCCACCGTTCCGGGCCGCACCGGACCAAGCGAAGGAGATACCGATGTTCAAGACAACGATGGGCACCTTGGCCCTCGTCCTCTCGGTCACCGCCATCAGCGGCGCGGCCATGGCCGGCGAAACCACCAAAGCCAACACCACGAACACAACCCAGACGCAGAGCACATCGCAGAGCTTCACGACTGAGACGCCAGACCCGCAGCCCGTCGGAATGCTCCTCCCCGCCGTGCAGTCGGCGCGCGAAGCGGCCCGCTAGCCTCAGAGGCTCAGGCTCGCCAGAACGAATAGGAGGCCGAAGGCGAGCACGCCGACGGCCCCCGCCAGTTCGAGCCACCACACCACGGTCGCCGCGACCGCCCCTCCACCGGAGAAGCGAAGCGCGGCGCCCTTTGCCGTCGATGCGATCGTCGCCAGAATGGCGACCGTGATCGCCGTTCGAAGCCCCATCAGGTAGACCGCCGCGATCCCCGCCGGCACCACGGCCTGGCTGAGGGCGAAAACCAGGACGACCAGCGCGCCCGAGCACGGTCGCAGCCCCACCCCGAGAACGACGGCAAGCTGCTCGCGCCAGCTGCCGCGCGCCTGGTCGGCCGTCACCACATGCACGTGGTCGTGTTCGTCCTCGTCGTGATCATGGTGGTGATCGTCATGGTCGTGATCGTGTGTATGCCCGTGGTGGGTGCGCCCGTGGTCATCGTCGTCGCCGTAGAGGTGCGCGTGCGCCAGCGACCGCTTGTCAGCTTCGTGCTTGTGCGCGTGCCCGTGGTCGTGCCGGTGACCGAAGAACAGGTGCCGGATGATCAGGTACGCGCCGAGCAGCGCGACAAGCCCGTAGGACCCGATGCCGATCCAGTTGGCGGCCGAACTCATCGCGATGCTCGACAGGTGCAACACCGCCGCCGCCGCCATCACGAAAACGACCGCGACGGTCGATTGCACCATGGCGGAGAGGAAGCTCAGCAGCACGCCGCGCCGCAACTGCGCTTCGTTCGCCAGCACATAGGAGGAGATCACCACCTTCCCATGTCCCGGTCCTGCCGCATGGAAGATGCCGTAGATGAAGCTTAGGCCGCCCAGCAGCCAGAAGGCATTCGCGTCCTGGTGTATCCGGCCAAGCGCATCCGAGAGCGCGGCGTAGAACGTCTTCTGGACCTCGTAGATCCAGCCGATGATGCCGACCCGCGGCAGGTTCAGCCCCGGCTCCGGCGGCGGGCCATTGAACGGCACGGGCTTGGCGTTGCCGATCAGATTGACGGCCTCCAGAGCCGTCGGCGGCTCGGGCGCCTTGCCCGTCGTGGGGCAGGCGATGATGATCGAACCCTGCACGCCGCGCATGGCCTGCGCGAGATCGTCGGGCAGCTTCGTCACGTCAGGCGGGAGCGAATAGAGCTCATCGGCGAGCGTCGG
>JAGRKR010000429.1 GCA_020442225.1 Hyphomicrobiaceae bacterium
ACGATGCCGGCGATGCCGGGCAGCGTCAGCGTCGACTGCAAGAAGGTCATCAGCCCGAGGATCAGGACGATGTTGATGGTTACGGCGATGACGGCGAAGATGCCGAACAGGCCGTACGCGAAGACCATGAACACGACGACGCCGACGGAGCCGACGACAGCGGCGAGCGCGCCGGCCTTGATCGAGTCCGAGCCGAGGCTCGGGCCGACGGTCCGCTCCTCGACGACGGTGAGCGAGGTCGGCAAGGCGCCCGAGCTCAGAAGGATGCCGAGACGGTTGGCGCTCTGCACGGTGAAGCTGCCGCTGATCTGACCCGAGCCGCCCAGGATGGGCTCGCGGATCACTGGCGCGGAGATGACCTTGCCGTCGAGCACGATGGCGAAGCGCTGACCGACGAAGCGTTGCGTCACGGCGCCGAACTTCTTGGCGCCAGTGGTGTTGAAGCGGAAGTTCACCACCGGCTCGTTGGTGCGGCTGTCGAAGCCCGCCTCGGAGCTGACGAGATCCTCGCCGCCGACGATGGCACGCTCCTGGAGCAGTTCGAAGCCGCCGCCATCCTCCTCGGAGGGAAAGAGCTTGTAGCCGGCCGGGATGCGCGTCGCCCTGGCGTCGTCGGCGGAGACGGTGGGATGCACGAGGTGGAAGGTGAGCTTGGCCGTCTGCTTCAGGCGGGCGCGGGTCTCGGAGGTGTCCTCGACGCCCGGCTCCTGGATGACGATACGGTCGGCACCCTGGCGCTGCAGCGTGATCTCGCGGTTGCCGCCGGGATCGAGGCGACGGCGCACGATCTCGATGACCGAGCTCATGGCCGTGTCGATGCGCGCGCGCACCGCCGCTTCCGTCGGCGCCACCACGATGCGGTTGCTACCCTCCTGCGTCACCGAGAGATCGGGCGTGCCGGCAGCGAGCACCGAGCCTCCGATCTGCTGGATCATGCCGCGCAGATCCTTGACCGCCTTGTCGACGTCTTCGACCTTGACGATGGTCACCTGGACCTTGTCACCGACGTTGCCGAGACCGGTATAGCCGATCTGCGCTTTGCGCAGGCGCGAGCGCATGTCGTCGCGGATGTTGTCGAGCCACTCCTTCTTCAGTCCGGCGACATCGATCTGGGCGAGCATGTGGGCGCCGCCGCGCAGGTCGAGCCCCAGGTTGATCTGGCTGTTGTAGAGCCAGCCCGGCCAGGACTTGATCGAGGTCTTGGAGAAGAAGTTGGGCACCGCCGCCATCGCGCCCAACAGGCACGTGAGCACGATCGCGACGATCTTCCAGCGTGAAAAATGCAGCATTGCGGCAGGGCCTCGCTCGCGTACCTATGGACCGGCAGGGACTGGCGCGTGGCGCTCAGGCGCCTTCCTTGACGGGCTCACCCTTGCTGCGCACCTCGGAGATCGTGCCCCGGATGACGCGGATGCGGACGTTGTCGGCGATCTCGATCTCGAGTTCGGCGTCGTCCTTCACGCGCGTCACCTTGCCGATGATGCCGCCCGACGTCACAACCGTGTCGCCGCGGCGCAGGTTCTGGACCATTTCCCTGTGCAGCCTCAGCTTCTGCTGCTGGGGGCGGAACAGCAGGAAATAGAAGATGACGAACATCATAAGGATAGGCAGCAGCGACATGAACATGTCGCCCCCGCCCGAACCTGCGGCGTAGGCAGGCGTGATGAACATCTGCAGCGTCCCTTCGCGTGATGATATCCGAGTACACCAATACACCCTCCCGATCGGTGGTCCGACCGGCAGGTGTGCCGTGCTGATCGCGGCCGACTATAGTGTCGCTTGGCCGCTTTGCAACAACCTCGCGAAGATGGCAGAGGGCGTGACGCTTTCAACCCACTCGTCTATGAAGGCCAGCGACAACGCCGGCCTCGAGCAGCGGCGGCCCCGCCAAGCCCCCTGCCAGACGGCATCGAACGAGGAGCGACCGAGACCATCATGCTACCTGTGAAGAGCGCGGAAAATGACCTCATCGAGCGCCTGGAGCGCCTTGCAGCCGCGCTCGAGCGGATGGCGCCGCCAGCGAGCGCAGCCCCGGACCTCGACGCCGCCGAGGCCTTTGTCTGGCAAGCCAACCCCGAGAAGTTCCTGCCGGTCCAGCGCGTGAACCGCGTACCGATGCAGCTCCTCAAGGCCATCGACAGCTCGGCCGAGCAACTGCTGGCGAACACGGAGCGTTTCGCCAACGGCCTGCCCGCCAACAATGCCCTGCTCTGGGGCGCCCGCGGCATGGGCAAGAGCTCCCTCGTCAAGGCGACGCACGCCCTGGTCCGCTCGCGCCTCGACAAGACGAAGCGCAAGACGGAGGACTTGAAACTCGTCGAGATCCACCGCGAGGACATCGACACGCTGCCGCGCTGCCTGGCGATCCTGAAGGAGAGCAAGCACCGCTTCATCGTCTTCTGCGACGACCTGTCGTTCGACCACGACGACACGTCCTACAAGTCCCTGAAGGCGGTGCTCGAGGGTGGCATCGAAGGCCGGCCCGTGAACGTCATCTTCTACGCCACCTCGAACCGCCGCCATCTCATGCCGCGCGACATGATGGACAACGAGCGCTCGACGGCGATCAATCCCTCCGAGGCCATCGAGGAGAAGGTGTCGCTGTCCGACCGATTCGGCCTCTGGCTCGGCTTCCACAATTGCAGCCAGGACGACTTCTTCGAGATGATCCGCGGCTACGTCCGCCATTACGGTCTCGATATCGAGCCGGAAGAGCTCAGACGCCAGGCGCTGGAATGGTCGATGACGCGCGGCTCGCGCTCCGGCCGCGTCGCCTTCCAGTTCATCCAGGACCTGGCCGGCCGTCTCGGCAAGTCCCTGACGGAGACCTGAGCGCGGCGCCCGCCCTCTCACCCGCCCTTTTGCACCCGAGCAGGATATGAGCACCGAAAAGAAGCCCATCGGCACGCGCGCCGACTATCCGCACCATCTGGCGATCCCGACGCGCTGGATGGACAACGACCTCTACGGTCACGTCAACAACGTCGTCTACTACTCCTATTTCGACACGCTGCTGAACCGCTACCTGATCGACCATGGCGGCTTCGACATCCACAATGCCGGCGTGATCGGCATCGCCGTCGAGACGTTCTGCCGCTTCCACCGCTCGTTCGCCTATCCCGAGGTCGTCGACGGCGGCTTGAGGGTCGGGCACCTCGGGACATCCTCCGTCCGCTACGAGATCGGGTTGTTCGGGCAAGGCGACGATACGGCCCGCGCCGAGGGCCATTTCGTGCACGTATTCGTCGACCGCTCGACCCAGCGCCCGGTGCCGATCCCCGATCCGATCCGGGCCGCCCTCGCCCGCATCCGGCGCTCCTGAGGCTGCGTCACGTCCTGGTTCACGAGCATGGCCTGCGACGATGTGAACCGCGTGCGGCAGTGCAGCAACTCATCTCGAGAAAAGCAACGTCCGGGTGATTTTGCGCAGCCTGAGCCTCTACTCCGGACGCCTCAGAATCAGACACTATCAAGTCAGTGATCGCAGACCATCCGGGGGATTCGAGATGATCGGTAGACGTATCGTAAGTATTGCCGCGGGTTTGTTGATGTTGCCGCTGGCCGGCAGCATTGCACACGCCGACGAGACCGGCATTGCCAGCATCCATAGCTGGGTCAAGGTCGGCCGCAAGACTTGCATGGCCACCCACTTCCATTACGGCAACAGCAGCGGCCAGCGGACCAAGAAGGCCGCGATGCAGGTTGCCGTGCAGGACTGGGCGTCGTTTACCGCCACCGAGTACGGCACCTCCTGGGCCCGCTTCTCGATCGCCGGCAGCCGCTCCGTTAAATGCGGTCAGACTTCGAGCGGCTGGAGCTGCGCCGTGGAGGCGCGCCCCTGCCGTCCGTTCTAGAGTTCGATCACTCTGGTTTCCGAGTTGGTGTCGCCCAGACCGGCCGTGGCAGTGCTTGCTCCGGCCGGTCGCCCATTTCTGGCTAGGGCGACATCCGCCGAGACTGCCGCGCCAGCCAATCGAGGTCAGGTGACGGACGGCGGGTCTTCTCGTTGCGGGCCAGTTCCGCCTCGAGCGCCAGGGCGATTGCCAGCGTGCGCTCGTCCGAGCCGTAGGGGCCGACGACCTGAATGCCGAACGGCAACCCCTTGTGATCGCGCCCGGCCGGCAGCACGACAACGCTCGCCAGCACCATCGAGAGCGCCCAGGTGATCGTGTACCAGCTCATGTAGGTCGCGAGCTTGCGCCCGTCGATTTCGTCGAGGAAGAGCCGCGCGTGCGGGAACGGCGATACCGCCGTCGCCGGGGCGATCAACACGTCGATCTCGTCAAACAGGGCATTGAAGCGGTGAAAGAGCCGCGTCTGCTCGGCCTTGGCCCAGGCGACGTCGTAGATGGTGTGCCGAAGCCCCCGCTCGGTGTTGTCGACGACGTTGCGCCCGAGCAGATCGCGATGCGTCTTGAGCCGCTCGCCGTGCTCCTCGACGCAGTAGAGCCCGCGCAGGATCTCGAACGCCTCCTCGATCCGCGCGAAATCCGGATCGCGATCCTCGGCCGTCCGAAAGGCCGGCCGGATCAGGTCGGTCCGCTCGTGAAAGACGGTGCGGATGGCGCGGTCGAGCGGCGCGCAGCCGAGATCGGCCGAGATGCCCACCCGCAGGCGTGACAGGTCGGCCGGCGCGAGCGGCGCCACCGGCCCGGCCGGTCGGAGGCTTGAAAGCGGATCGAGCCGGTGCGGGGCGCCTTCCGCCTCCAGCAGCAGGTGCACGTCCGCGACCGTCCGCGCCATCGGACCGAGCACATACATCGGCATGAAGGCCGAGGCGCGCGCCGCGCAGGGTACGACGCCGGGCGAGGGCCGGAAGCCCACGACGCCGCAGAAGCTCGCCGGCGTTCTGAGCGAGCCGCCATAGTCCGAGCCGGTTGCCAGCGGCACCATGCCCGTCGCCAGCGCCACCGCCGAGCCACCCGATGAGCCGCCGCAGGTGAGCGTAGGATCGAACGGGTTGCCGGTCGCGCCGTAGACGAGGTTCGTCGTATTGGAGCCGGCGCCGAACTCCGGCGTATTGGT
>JAGRKR010000430.1 GCA_020442225.1 Hyphomicrobiaceae bacterium
AGGAGATCGGAGCCCGCATGGGCCAGAATGTCGTCGATGACGGGGCCTTCTTTCCCCACGACCCCATCGATGGCCGAATTGGCGAGCTTGGTCAGCGGCATCGTTTGCGGGTCGATCTCCTTGCCTTGCGCGCGCCACTCCTCGGCGATGGCTTCGGCCAAGGCCGCGCTCGGCACGGCCAGCGGGGCCTTGCCTGGCGTGCGCACCGGCCGCCCGTCGAGCTGGATCGCCGCCTGCCCGCCTTCGTTCGCCACGGTCACGTCCTTGTAGAAGCGCTTGGGGAGACTCGGCTTTTCGGAGCCCACTCGAGCCTTCTTGTCCTGGTCGTTCATGCCCTCGCCCATCGCATCGTTCCCCTCCCACGAGCCGTCGGGACCCAATTGGCGCCGTTGCTTTAGCCGCAGGAAATTCCGCACAACTCCGCATCGCCGTCGAGATCGCCGCCCTTCGGCGAGAACCCGAACGCGGCGAATGCGGCCTCCAGATGCGGCGGCAGCGGCGCCGTCACGTCGACGACGCCCTCGCCGCTCGGATGCGGAAAGGCGATGCGTCGCGCGTGAAGATGCAAGCGCCGCTCGATCCCTTCCGGGAGTTCGGCCTCGCTTGGATATTTCGTGTCGCCAAGGATCGGGTGGCCGAGGATCGCCATATGGGCGCGCAGCTGATGCTGCCGCCCCGTCACCGGCTTGAGCGACATCAGCGCCACCTGCTGCGCGGCGCGGTCGATCACCGCGTAATGGGTAACGGCGGACTGGGCCTTGTCTTGCTCGCCCGGCCGCGCCTTGCGGACCCGGTCGCCGTCCGGCGTCGTGGCCTTCACCAGCGCCGCATCGATCTTCCCTTGCGGCGGCTTCGGCACGCCATGCACCAGCGCCCAATAGATCTTCCGTACCGACCGCGTCTGAAAGGCACGTCCGAGCTTGGCGGCGACGCCGCGCCGCTTGGCCACCACGAGCACGCCCGACGTGTCTCGGTCCAGCCGATGGACCAGCCGGGGCCGCGTCTCGGGCCGGTCTCCCAGCCCCTCCAGAAGCCGGTCGATATGCTGCACCGTCTTCGTTCCGCCTTGCACCGCGATGCCCGAGGGCTTGTTGAGGATCAAAAGATCGTCGTCCTCGTAGAGGGTGATGGATTTGAGGAAGGCGCGGTCGGCCTTGGATAAGGGCTTTGGCGAGCCGGGCGGCGGCGGCGCATCGGGCAGCGGCGGCACGCGGATACTCTGACCGGCCTCGAGCCGCGTATTGGCCTTCGCCCGGCCGCCATCGACACGGACCTGACCGGTACGCAGCAGCTTCTCCAGGCGGCCATGGGGGACTTGGGCGTAATGCGTCCTGAACCAGCGGTCCAGACGCATGCCGTCTTCGTCCTCTGCGACATGACGTGTTTCGACGAGCGATCTTTGGGTCATTTGCCAAAACCAGGAAAGGGTTGGCGGCCGGGAAACCACTTGGCGACGACAGGACACCCGGCCGCGCTTGATCCGCAGCTCAATTCAAGTAGCATACTTGGCGACAATTCGAAGGGGATGGAGTCCCCCTGAACCGCCCTTGGCTGATGACTCCTGCCGTGTGTAGTCTTGCGCGGTGGGAAC
>JAGRKR010000431.1:0-2560 GCA_020442225.1 Hyphomicrobiaceae bacterium
CCAGCGGTCGCGCGCCGTCAGCAGGATGACCGGCGTGTTGCGCTCGCTGCGCCGCCATTGCTCGAGAACGCTGATGCCATCCATCTTGGGAAGGCCAATATCGAGAATGATGACGTCGTAGGGCTCGGTATCCCCGAGGAAATAGCCCTCCTGGCCGTCGAACGCCGTATCGACGGCATAGCCGGCGTCGGTGAACGCGGCCACCAGTTGCCGGTTGAGGTCGGGATCATCCTCGACGACGAGCACTCTCACGGTTGGTCTCCCTGCGTCGTGCGCCTGTGTCGTTGCGTACGCGTGCAGGTAAATATAGTCGCTCCGGGAAGGTTTGTCGTCGGGGGCGAGCGGACGAGAGCGGCATGCGCGCGGACTTTGGCCGAAAGCGTGAATCGAGCCCTGGGCTCCGCCGTCTCCATACGGGTACGACGCTGCACAGGCGGGCCGTGGCGCCGCTGGCGGGGCTAAGCGAGGGGAGATCGGGGGCGGCGGTGGTCGCACGCCCGCGCACCAGGCTGCCTCGGGGCCGGCTGGCCCGTCATTGTGGCGGGAACGGCTGGCGGGCGTCGATCGTCAGGCTCCGGATGCGGCCGGCGGCCTCGAAGATCACCATACGGTAAACGTACTGCGTACCGCTGCGGCAAAGCGTGATCTTCTTCAACTGGCCGCCGTAGACCGCAGGAGCGCGGCGAAGCACCCTGCTGGCGGTGGTCAGGCGCTCCCGCTTGACGATGCCGGCAGCCTCGCTCCAGTCGAAGCACGTCTCGCGCGCGGCCTCTGCGGCACGGGGCGAGACTATTAGCAGCCCGCATAAGATGAGGGACAGGCGGAGAACGCGCACGGCAATCGGCCCGAACTGTGAAAGCATTCGACGCAGGATGAGACCAAGCGCCTGAACGGGGCCTGAATGCCGGGCGCGGCGCGATGTGCGGTGCGTGACCCGGGGCTCAGAGCCGCACGGAGACACGCTTGCGGGTGAGGGGCAGCGTCGCCCGGGTGCGGCCATAGATGGTCAGAAGCGTGCCGAAAACAGCGGCCACGGCCTGCACGGCGTTGACGATCTGGCCGCCGAGCTGCTCCACCACCGCCGAGGTCAGGTTCAGCCCGAGCAGGGGACCCAGCACCGGCAACACCGCGGAGAGCGCAGTGATCAGCGTGCCCCAGATGGTCATCGATTCACCCCACCACTTGCCGTCGGGCGTCCCCGTGCCGGGGATGGGAGCTTGTCCGTCAATCATCGTGCTGTCTCCTTCGGTTGGTGTCGGGCTCGCCAGAGCGGCCCGGGCGCGAGCGAGCGTGAGGTCGAGGCGGCGCAGCCAGCCGCGGCCAAAACGCCAGAAGGTCGATAAGCCCTGATAGTGCTTGCGCCGGAGATCCGCGTAGGCGGGAAGGGCGCGGCGCATGTCGGCGCGCGAGACGGCCGCGGCCGTGAGCGGACCGAGTTCGCCGTCGACATCCGTGCTGACGACCTGTTGCAGGAAGCGGATGGCGCGGCGGACCCCCTGGTTGACGGCGGCGTCGAAGTGCATGAGGCAAAGACCGGCGGGGAGACGGTGGCAGCCTGCCGGTTGCCAGTAGCGCTGCCGGTAGATCGTCGCGACGAGGGCGTCGGGGATCGACTTGAGTTCGCGGACGAGCCGCTCGCGCGTGCCGGCCGTGAGGGGGGTGCCGATGTGCGCCGCGTAGGTGGCGAGCGTGATGCCCTTGTTGGTCGGGCCGCCGGGATCGTAGGGATCGTCGGAGTAGCCGCCCTCCACCTCCAGTACGTGAGCGAGGGCCGCGGCGAAGGTGGCCTCGGCCGATGCGGAAGGCGCAGAGGGGGCCTGCGGCTGGTGCGGCCAGCGATAGCCGAGGACGCGGTCGAGCGGGAAGGAGTCGATGCCGACGCGATCCGACTGGTTGCCGCCGAGCAGGAGCACGTCGGCCCCGCGACGCTCCACGAGAAAGCCGACATGGCCGAGTGCGGGGTTGGCCGTGCGGGACAGCACGACGACCGCCCCAGGGCGCGGCTCGGACAGCGTGTCGCCCCAGGACAGATAGGAGCGGGCCATCAGCGAGCCGCTCGGCGCCACGCCGGCGCGTCGCAACATGGCGCCGAAGAAGGCGGCGCACCAGGGCACCTCGTCGCGGTCCACCTCGCCGTGGCCGGCATCCCGATAGTAGTCGAGGACCGTCGCGCTGCTGGCCGTGCCGGCGATCTCGCGCGTGCCGATCTCGGCGCGCGCCAGTCGCATCCATTCCGGTTCCAAGGGCCGTCTCCGAAAGGCTTTGAATGATGGGTGAGAAGCAGACCGAGGCTAGAGATCGGCCGAAGCGGCCAAACCGCGGCCGTACGTGGCGGAGATCTGAGAAACGCGGACGCTGACGACGCCGGGCAGGCTGCCGAAGTCGGCGATCTGGTCAACCGCGGTGTAGACGGCCGACGGCGAGTTCACCGACAGGGTGCGCAACAGGCCGCCGCCGCTGCCGAGGATGTCGACCTCGTAGCGCTCGTCGCTCTCGCCGAGGGGCACCTCGAGGCCGTCCCAACTGTCGCCGGCGATGCGGGTACGACGGACCCAGCGGA
>JAGRKR010000431.1:2598-3071 GCA_020442225.1 Hyphomicrobiaceae bacterium
CGGCGGAAGATGCCGGCCATGGCGACCGTGGTCGTCGCGTAGGAGGCGTCGCCGATATCGCGGGCCGCGGGGCCATAGCGCCAGGAGAGCGGAAGACCGAGCTCGTCGTCCGCGACCGCGAGGCGGGCGAGGGCGCCATCCAGAAGCACGAACGGCGCGCCGGCCGGCAATGGTTGCGTGACGGCGTCCTCGCTGCCACCCTGCCCGCGCAACAGGCGATGCAGCACATAGGTGAGTGGGGCGACCAGCTCGGCGCGCTCGAATTGCAGAACCTCCCATGCGCCGTTGGGAGCCTGGACGGCGGCGACATTGCCACCGGCGAGCAGTTGCAGGTGGCTGATCGTCTGGAGCTGACCGGCAGCGAGGCGGACCTGAAGGCGGGTCGCATGGTCGAGCCGCCCACCAGCGCCCGGCGGCAGCGCGTCGAGGGTGACGCCGAGGGTTGCCGGCAGGCGCGCGGTGCCGCGCAGGCG
>JAGRKR010000432.1:0-7393 GCA_020442225.1 Hyphomicrobiaceae bacterium
ACTCCACCGTCCGAATGACCTCCTCGTCATCAAGGGGCGGTCGGCAGCGCACAGCATTCCACGCCAGCATCAGCTCGAGATTGCGACGGCACTCGCGTTTGAGCCGGCGCGACGACGGCACCTGGTTGAGATAGCCGTAGACGTAGAGCTTGAGCATCGTCGCCGGGTGGTACCCGGGCCGGCCCGTCGCCTCGGGCTCGACATCAAAACCGAGTGCCGCCAGATCCAGCATGTCGATGAATGCATCGACGGCGCGGACCCGATTGTCCTCGTCGACGTAATCGTCGATGCAGTCCGGCAGGAGGGGTGGTCTGGCTTCGATCCAGGCCTTCGATGAAGCGCTTCATGGGAGCCCCCGCTCGCAACGCGGGGATCATACGACGCTTGGCTCATCAGCCAGCGTCCTCACATGGCCTCCAGAGGGAGCGGAGGTCGGGACGCGATCGTGTCAGCGTCATGACGGTTGATCCGGCGCGGTCGCGAGCCCACCGACCGCAGACACTCGACCGCTCGTGCGACCGACAAGTGCGGTCGCACGCGAAGTCACGCAGTTGACGCGAGGCCCGACATCAAACTGCTTCACCGCAGCTCTGTCAGTCGATTGCCGTTTGTCCGCTCCGCCCGACTCTCACGCGTTCGCGGCCGGCTTGGCGGCGGGATCGGCGCTGGCCTCCTGCCGGATGCGTGCCTCGTGTCTCGCGTTGGGATCGATGCGGGCGCGGATTGCGGGATCGCTGCTCGTGCGGCTGTGCATATAGCGGAACGCTCCGTGGCGGATGCAGGCCGCATCCACCTCGCGCGCAAGAGCATCGACGCGCGCCGACGTCATCGCCTCCGGCACCACACCGAGATAGAGCAGCAGATCGCAATGGCGCTCCCTCTCATCGGCAGCGAGCCACGGGGAGCGGAGTCCCACGACGTAAAGGCTGATCGACGTCAGGCAGCCATGCTCGTCGCGATAGCGGGTGGCAATCGCGTGAAGTTCGCGAAAGAGAGCGCCATAGGTGCTCATGGGGGCGAGCGCCGCGTAGAAGCGCACGGGGTCACCGACCGTGTGATCGACGACCTTCTCCGTGAAGCTCTCGATGTTGCGCGCCGTGGCAAAGCGCGGAGGCAAGAGGAAGCCGAGGCCTGACAGGGTGTTCGCAACGCGACCGAGCCCCGCCGGCAGCCGGCCGGCGAGGTTCCGCAACGCGTGCAGACCGCCGAACGCCACGCGCTCACGCAGCCGCTTCCAGACCGACTGGCGCGTCGGCGTGTAGGCTGAGCACTGGCCAAAGGTCACGGTCTGTCCGAGCACCGTGCGCTCGTCCCAGATGGCGTGCTGGTAGAGGACGTCGTCGTCACTCTCGATGTTGGCGCGCGATCGCTCGATGAACTTGGCCATGTCGAAGGTGATGTGCCGCCGGTTCCTGACGACCGTGGTCCGCTTGTCGATGGCGACGATCCTCAGCGTCAGCGTGGCGATGATGCCATGCCGCCCCATCCCGCCGAGAATGCGGTTGAGCTCAAGCGCGTCGGTGCCGCGCGCCAGGCGGCGGACAGCTCCGTCCCAGCCCACGATCTCGACGGCGAGCACATTGTCGACGAACATGCCTTCGCGATGCGAGGCCGGGCTGACGCCGCCGACCGAGGCGAAGCCGCCGGCCGTCAGATGCTGATGATCTCCGAGTACAGGCAGACCGTAGCCGAGCTCTCCCAGCATCTCCTCGACGCCTGCGAGCATGGCGCCCGACTGCACAGTCACAGTAGCCTCCGCCAGATCGACGTCGACCACGGCGTTGAACAGCTTGGTCCACAGGATTGCCCCGCCGTCCTCGACAACGAGGTCATTGCTCGAATGGCCGCTCCCGCGGATGCGCAAAGTCTGGCCGAACTGGCGCGTCTCGCGCACGGCCGCGGCGATGTCCTCGATGCTGCGCGGCAAGTATACCTTGGCCGGATATTTCGGGCGCACCGCCGGGTCGCCGACACGGCTCCAGTCGTATCCGAGTGACAGAATGCTGTCGTGAGGCAACTCGACCAGGCGCGGTCGCGAGGCCCCTCCTGCTGTCCGGACGCCCGCCGAGGAGGAATCGACGCGACAGGCTGCCTGTTCGGTGCATCCGTAGAGTTCGGCACGCGCGCTCATTCCGGCGACCTCCCACACATGAGCAGACAAGGCGATGCTGCTTCACGTGGGTGTGATGCGCTGCCGACAAATGACACAGGTGTCGCAGGCAAAGGAAAGCGTGATTTCTGTGATGCACGTCACGCATCCCCGTGTCGAACGGGCGGTCCAGTTTATGGCACAGGAGGCCAGATCCCCGAAGTTCTGAGCAGAGGTTCGGGAGCGCTCCGTCTGGATGGCGCGCAGCGATGCGGGCGACGCCCCGTCGCAGTGGACGGCATTGTCCTGGCTCGCGGACAAGATCGTTTGCACGACGGAGACGCTATCGCCTGGGTCCGCCAAGCCGGCTGCGATGCCGGTCCCAAGGGGTGCAAGGACCACGGTGCGACCGCCAGCCTGCCGATCTGCCGTGCGAGCGGCGCCACTCACGAGGCGAGCAGATACCAGAGCCCGAGCATCACGCCGACCATGAGCACCTCGAAGATGGAAATGGCGATGAGCATGAAAGTGATCCGGCGCGCCGAAGGTGTCATGGGCTTCCACAGACGCAGCATGTACCAGCGCCACGGAGCGAACCGCCCCCAGCGCGCCCAGCGCCGCAGAAGGATGTGGAGCGCACGCGCCCACGCCGTCAGACTGAGGTCGACCTCGGCGAGCCGCTGCCGCCGTTCCGCTTCTGGCACGCTGTCGTAATGGTCGATGATGGTCACAAGGGAGCCGCAAGCCTGCGGCGCGACACGGATGGTCGTGCGAGCCTTGAGGCCCTGGGCGTAGAGGAGCGAAACCTCGCCAGCCCCGCGCGTCGCAGTGACCAGAGTATCGATCGCCTGCCCATTGGAGAGGTTTCGACCGGCCACGCGCCAGACGCCGGGGCCTTGAGCCTCGAAACGCGTCAATTCGAGCAATGGATTGGTCCTGAGCGCCAACTCGATGTCATCGAGCCAGACGAGGATCGACTCTGTGTCGAGCGGACAGTCGAACGACGCCCAGGCATAATCCGGCTCACCTGCCAGCTCGAGCCCCGGCTCTTGCGGCGCGGGCTCGCTCGTCATGCCGCGCCGTCTTGCGCGAGCCGGCTCGGGTGCGGGATGACCATGAGCGGAACAGCGAGCCTCGAAACCAGCCGATCGAGCCGCATGCGCGAGCGAAGCCCGGGCTGCCCGGCCGGACGCGGAGAGCCCAATACGACGAGATCGTAGGCGACGCGCAGCGTCTCGGCGATCAGGCACTCCTCGAGGGCGCCGTGCTCCGAGCGAGCCGAGAAGACCACGCCGTGCGACCCGGCGAGGCGCGCCAGCCTCTCGACCTCGGCGCGCACCTCCCGCTCGATCTGGCCTTCAAGGTAGTCGCAGAACTCGTGCTCGGTCGAGGCATTGATGCGCCAGCCATCGCCGGACATCGAGCGCCACAACTCCGGTACGATGACCAGCTGGCAGAGATGCTGCCCGGGCTCGAGGCGAGCAAGAGCGGCGCGCTCGGCCGCCCGAGCCCCGTCCGTGCCATGGCTCGCCACGAGGACACGCCTGGTCCGCGCGCCCCGCTCCAGCGCAACGTCGGCCGAACCGCCCCGCTGCCGACCGGCCGACGTCACGTGCGCGGCGCCCGTCACTTCAATCCGAGCCAAGTGAAGATGCCCCAGCCGAGATTGACGTGTGCCCACACACCAAGTGCAATGAGCAGAGCGCAGACAAGCGCCACGAGATCCTCGCGCCGGTCGCTCTTGAAGATCGAGAGGGCCGAGCCGCGATGATACTGAAAGCCGGTCTCTGTGGTCTGCAGGTCGACATTCTGACTGCGATCGTTTGTCATGTGCCCCTCCTCAAAGCGTCTCGAGCCCGAGCATGCGGGCGAAGATCAGGATGAAGGCCAGCGAGCCGACGGCCTTGATCGTGCCGACGACCCCGCCGATCACGAGCGGCTGCCCGCCCGCCTGCTTCAGCGAGGCGAGCGTGATCTGCATGCCGAGACCGGTCAGGCCGAAGGCGAACAGCCAGACGATCCAATCACGAAACCAGCCGATGATCTTGGGTGAGTGCAGCACTGCCGAGCTCGCGGACTTTACCGCCTTCGCCGAGTCTTTCGAGAGCACCTTGGCGCGCGACAGGCCATCGAGGGCATGCACGTCCCCGAGGCTCATGACCTTCTTGTTGGCGATCAGCCGCTCGAGCGCCGCCTTCTGCACCGGCAGCTTGACCTTCGGCAGGTCGGCCCTGAGCGCGGCGAGATCCTTGTCCTTCAGCAGTCGCTCGGTCTTGAGCTTGTTGTCGAAGTACTTGCCTTTCCACAGGTTGTCGGCCGTGACGCCTTTGGGCAGGAAGACGCCCGTCAGATTGATCAGGAACATGATGATGAAGCCGATGACGAACAGCGGGAACTTCGAGACGATGACCTGCCAGACATCGACCTTGGGCGCACCGACCGACATGGCACCGACGCTATGGCCTGCAGGAACAGGCCCGCCAACCACTGTCTCACGCCGCACGTACCAAAGCGCAAGCCAGACCACGATGAGCGGCAAGAACAGGATGCGCGTGATATTGAATATCTCGGCGACCTTGAGCGCCTCGATGCCGTCCGGTTGATAGGCCAGCGCCGCACCTGCGACCTGGGCCGAATTCAGAATGCCCGTGCCGGCCCAGGCGCCGAACGCCTCGTTGCTCATGCCGAGCAACTTCCCGATCACCGGGAAGATGAACATGCAGCCGACCCCCCAGAGCAGGATCGTGCCGATGGTGTAGGCGATCTCGGCTGACTTGGCCTGAACGACAGGCGCCGAGGCCACGGCCGCGGACACGCCGCAGACGCCAACGCCAGCCGAAAGCACGCCACCCATGGAGTTCGAGACGGCCATCATGCGGGCCATCAACAGAACCAGGCCAACCGAGCCCAGCACGAAGATGCCGATCAGCGTGAACGATGCGACGCCGAGGTGCAGGATCTCCTGCAGGAAATAGAGCGTGCCAAGCAGAATGACGCCGGTCTTGAGGCCGAGACGAGACATGCGCACGCCGTTCTGCGCCCAACTCGGAATGCCGAAGACATTGACGACGATGAGGCCCGCCATAATCCCCAGGACCACGTAGTTCAAGCCGAACACGCTATGGATGTACTGTCCCCCGATGATCGGCCCGGCCGCCCGGCTCCACACCGCCACCAGCGGTGCCAGGAACCAGCGCACGAGCATCGCAATCAGGAGAATGAAGAGGGCGCCACCGATCGCAGACCGGTAATAGTCGAGGCTTCCCTCACGCAGCGGACCCAGCAGCTTGAGGAGGCCGATCACCACACCCACTGCGCCAAAAACGTAGGAGAGATGGATCATCTCCGGCTTCAAGCGCCCGGTGCCCAGGAACTTGACGACACCATTGAAAAGGCCCGCCTGGGTGGCGTAGCCGAGCGCCAAGAGAATGACGCCGATGATCAGTACGGCTGGATGTCGCTTGGTGTAGATCATTTCGCTCTCCCGGTCACAGTAACCTCCGCGCGTCGGACGAGCCGCAGCTTGTCGCAGTCTGACGGAGAAACCGGGAGCGCCATGACCGTTCTGGAGACGGCAATCTCGCTGTTGCGAGATACCGTTCGCAAGAACACTTACGCCATTATTTTTGATGAGTTATGGCGACCCGAATCCCCCCCACTGGCTTCGTCTGGAGATATCGACCGCAATATCCGTTAGCGGCCGAATTCTTCTTGTGTTGCTTGCCGACGATCCTCGTTGACTCGATTATTACATCGCAACAGTTCTTTGACCAGCGCCAAATTCAAACTCGCTCCAGACGTCTACAATTCATCTGTACTCCTGCAGATGTTCATCCGACATCCTCCAACGAGACCGTGAATGGGGGGGGGAAGGCCACGCCGTCACGAAGGCGTCAGCCATGTGCTTCGGTGCGGCAGTTGCTCCGCACGTCATCACCACGGTGCGACCAGTGGCGCACGGCGTCACGGAATGGGCTGCGGATCATATCGTGACATCGCCGACCAGCAGTATGTCCGAACGCGCATCGCCGACAGAGAACGCGATCCAACTACCGGAAGCGATGATCCGGTTGCGCGGGTGGGTAGACGTCAAGGCGCGCGCGAGCTGCGGCTTGCGAGGAACTCCGTGCGTTCGAACATGCGGGCGGAGACCGAAACCAAGCGGCGGTACGAACGACGGGAGCAGCCGATGTCGCAACTCGGGGCTTATGTCGCGCAGCTCGATGAGCTGCTGGCCGCCAACGTGAAGCGGCCGAAGCGCGAGCGACTGACCTACCAGCGGACCTTCGAGGAACTGCGGGTCGCTGGCTACAGGTGCTTCACGATCTTCGTCACGGTCGAGTTCACGACGCCGAGCCGTTCGGTGACAGCGCGACGGAACGCTCCCGTCTCGGCGGCGGCGATCAAACGTTTGCGAAGGTCTACCGAAATTGGCTCTGCCGTACCGACAGAACGGGTGAGGAATTGGCATCGCCTCATTCGATGACCTCGTCGGCACTAACGAGAACTGACGGCGGAATGGTCAGGCCGAGCAAGCGTGCGGTCTTGATGTTGACGACAAGCTCAAAGCGTCTGGGCTGCTCGAAAGGAAGCTCACCGGGAGCCTGGCCCTTCAAGATGGCATCGACCTGCGCGGCGGCCCGCCGCCACAGCTCTTTGTGATCTGCGAAGTAGGAGACCAGCCCGCCGGCCGCCACGTCACTGCGCTGTGTCATCATTGACGGGAGACGCCATTCTGTCGCAAGCCGAGCGGTCGCAGCGCCAATGGCAAATGCCTGCCCCGCGAGCCTGACCAGGCCCTGCGCCTTCCAAGCCCGCGCCGTGTCAAGTGCTCGCGGCAGCTCGGCCTCGCTTCGCATGGGAAACGCCCGGGTTTCGATCCCAAGATTGCCAGATTGCGCTTCGATATCGCGCAATTGCGGAACCTTGATGGGGTCGTCCGGATGCAGGAACAGCGCAATCCTGCTGGCTCCGGGCACAAGCTCCAATAGGATTGCGGTACGCTTGCTTGTCATATTTCCGGACAAATTGGAAACGCCGGTGATGTTACCACCCGGCTTCGAAAGCGTCTTGGCGAATCCCGCACCAATCGGATCGCCTACGATTCCAGCGACGATAGGAATGGTCCTGGTGGCCGATGCCATCGCACGCGTCGCGGGCGTGTTGACAGCCACAATGACCTGCGGCCGACGGTCCGCGATGTCTGTTGCAAGCCTGGTCAGCCGATCGAGCCGCCCGGCAGCCGATACGACATCGATCGCAAAGCCCTCACCGACGCGGCGGCCCAGCCGCTCCAACTCGGAC
>JAGRKR010000432.1:7426-10865 GCA_020442225.1 Hyphomicrobiaceae bacterium
GTTTGAGCGCGCACCACGCTAGGCATGGCGACCGCCGCACCCATAAGTAGGAAACTGCGCCGTCCAATCATTCGATCATCTCTTGAACGCGAATGTGTGTCGATGAAGGATCGTGCCTCGGGAGCGAACGGCACAGACCGGTTACTTGCGACGCCGTTCAATTGCGCGCCAAGTGCATCGAAGGCGACAAACGGTACAGATGCACATATCGAAGCTCCGTTCAGAATACCGCGGGAGCCTATCACGCAGTCACATGCTGGAATGTGTGATTTCGCACTCGACGGCGACTGAAAACTCTGCGAGCGCCAAGCGCTCGATCGCGGATTTTGATCTCTCTCAGGTGTCCAGAACTTGCGAACCAAGGCTGATGCCTACTGGTACAGAGTCCGCGTGGGGGCTCCATGTCGCTCGCGGCCAATGGCCGACACGGACGGTCCTCACACCACTCCGACCGGCGTTGACGGCACCGAGCAGGAGGCGTCCGGTCGCGTGGGGAGTGATCCGGGCACGACTGTCATCCATGCAGGCGTTCCGGCGCGTAGAAAGTGACCGCGTTCCAGGTGCCAAACGCTCATTGCCGGAGCGTGCGGCCTACGCGGAAGCCCAGGATGAAATAGCGGTTGTCCGGCGAATACCACGTCCGTGCTGCTGACCGCAGGAAGTCGGCATCGTCATCCCAGGATCCGCCGCGCACCACCCGCCTCTCGCAGTGGCCGTCCTGGATCCCGCTCGTGCCCAGTGCCAGCATCGGGCGCTGATGAAAGCAGTCCTCGACGAACTCCCAGACGTTGCCGTGCATGTCAAAGAGGCCGAACGCATTAGGCTTCCTGCCGGCAACCGGCTGCGGCCCTCTTGGGGAATTGGCGCGAAACCACGCGAAATCACCGAGCTTTCGCGAATCGTCGCCGAAAGAGAACTTGGACGGGTTGCCGGCCCGGGCGGCGTATTCCCACTCCGACTCTCCCAGCAGTCGGTACGGTCGTCCGGTGACGTGCGCGAGCCAGGTGACGTAGAGCTTGGCCTCGTTCCAGCTCACATTGATCGCCGGGCGCTGCTCTCGTCCGAAGCCGCTGTCACTCAACGGGGCGCACGCACCAGACCGTACGCAAAGGTTCCATTCGGCATGCGTGATCTCCGTCCGCCCAACGGCGAACGGAACGGCGAAGGTAAGCGTGCGACGGTGCTCTGCCTCGCCAATGACGGCGGTACCAGCAGGAAGCACGACCATTGCAGGACAACCGACGGCGCACTCCCTGAACACTCGGCCCGGCTCGGCTGCCAATGCACGTTCGGCCTCGGCGGAGAGAACCGTGGGCTGCATCGTCAGCCGCCAAACGAGTGCCTGACGAACAGTATCGACGGCGCTCCTGAGCAGCAGAAGCATGATGGCGACCGCAACGAGGAAGAGCCCCCAGGCTGGACGGCGCCTTCCAACTCTCATCCGACGGCTCCATGGCGAGACAAGGCCGAGCTGCAAACCGATCAGTATCGCGGGAAGAAAGAATAGTTGACCGATCCGCATGCTATCCGTGAGATTTGTCACAGCGGAATGCGGTATGCCGGATGGACCGCACGGCGCTCTCCGGACGGGTTATCCGAAACGTTGGTCGAGATGCTCTCGTGGGTCTTGTGGGGTATCTGGTCATGTCCCAACACGGTCTGCCTGCCGGACCACTGGCAACAGCCAAGCTCCTCAGTCGTCTGGAGCCGTCCGTGCGCTCGCGCCTGGAGCGCTCAGCCTTCCGGCGCACGCTCGCACCAGGTGAGATACTGTTCTCGCGCGACGATGTGGACGATAACGTATACTTCGTTCTCGCGGGCACGTTGCGGATCATCATTCATGCTCCCAATGGGCGGGTCGTACTGTTCAGGGATCTCGGCCCGGGAGAGGCCATCGGCGAGCTTGCGGCGATCGATGGCGGACGGCGCTCGGCGACGGTCGAAGCGAGGGGGCCTGCACAGGTCATGCGGGTTCGCGGCCAGGCGTTTCGGGATCTCGTCGCGCGCGAAGTGACCGTTGCGATGGCGCTCCTCCAGCAGTCAATCCGATATGTGCGGGAGCTCACGGATCGCGTTTACGAATTCAGCTCGCTTGCTGTCGCCAATCGAATCCAGGCCGAACTGCTGCGTCTGGCCCGTGAAGTGTCCGCCGATGGCAACTCGGTTCTGCTGTCGCCAGCGCCACGTCATGTCGACATTGCCGATCGTGTCAGCACGCACCGTGAGGCCGTGACGCGCGAGCTCGGCCGACTCGCCCGCATCGGAATTGTCGAGCGCCAGGGGCGCCGTTTGAGGATCACGGACATGAAGCGTCTTTCGGTCCTGGTGGATGAGGCAGCCAACTGCTAGCCCTGGCGGGAACATGCCTGCGGTCGGTGTGCGTTTCCTCACAAGAGCCCGCTCAAAGCGCGTGCTAGCTTTGACATGACCCGCGCTGCCGCATGCCTCGATGTGGCAGCCGATCACTGAAGCTTGAACAGCTGGAAGTCGACATGGATCGCCGGACGCTGCTCATCGGCTCAGCAGCACTCATTGCCGGTCTTCCTCGGCCAACCGCGGCCCAGCCGCGTCCCCGCCGGGCGGTGGTCGGGCGGCTGTCTCCGATCTCGAAGCCTGCCGACGAGAAAATGATGGCGGCGCTCCGGGATGGGCTGCGCGAGTTCGGTTGGGTGGATGGGCATAACCTCGACTTCGTTTTTGCCTACGCGCATGGGCAGATCGAGCGCCTCGGCGACGCAGCTGCCGCCCTCCTGCGTCACAAGCTCGACATCTTGGTCGTCGGCTCGACACCGGGAGCGCTGGCTGCCAAGCGCGCCACCTCCAGCGTGCCGATCGTATTCGTGACGACCGGCGATCCGGTGGCGGGCGGGCTTGTCGACAGTATGGCACGGCCGTCCGGCAACCTCACCGGCATCGCCGCGCTCGGGCAGGGATTGAACGGGAAGCGACTTCAACTGTTCAAGGAAATGCTGCCACGCGCCAAGTGCGTGCTGGTGCTCGGAAACCTCGCCTCCAGGTACACGCACGAATTTTACAAGGAACATCGTGCTCTCGAGTCTCCCCTAGGCCTCGCACTCGTGCCGATCATGGTCGAAAGCCTCGAGCAGATCGGGGGTGCACTGGCACGGCCTGACGCCTCCGGAGCGGATGCGGTCCTCATTCTTCCCGACGTTCTCTTTCTGAGCAATCCAGCACGTATCGTGGCGCAGACCAACGAACGGCGACTGGCGACGATCTGTCCGGATCCCGAGTTCGTCCGGCACGGCGGCCTCATGTTCTACGGCGCAGGCCTGCCGCGCATGTACCACCACGCTGCGACGTTCGTGCACCGCATCCTGAAGGGCGCGCAACCCGGTGACCTGCCGGTCGAGCAACCGACGCAGTTCGAGCTTCTGGTGAACGCGAAGACCGCAGCCGCCTTCGGGATCACGCTTCCTCC
>JAGRKR010000433.1 GCA_020442225.1 Hyphomicrobiaceae bacterium
CAACCGCGCCGGCGTCGAGCGCGTGATGGGCTTCGCCTCGCCGGCGCAGGTCGACGAGTTCTTCCGCGACGTGCCCGACTTCGAGCGTATGCTCACACGCTCCGGGATCAAGCTGGTCAAGTACTGGTTCTCGATCACCGACCAGGAGCAGCAGCTCCGCTTCCTGATGCGCATCCACGATCCCATGAAGCAGTGGAAGCTGTCGCCGATGGACCTGCAATCGCGGGTCCGCTGGGAGCAATACACCAAGGCCAAGGAGGAAATGCTGGAGCGCACCAATATTCCCGAAGCGCCATGGTGGATCGTGGAAGGCAACGACAAGAAGCAGGCCCGCCTCAACTGCATTCACCACCTCCTGCAACAGGTGCCCTATACGGACGTGCCGCACGGGTCGATCAAGCTGCCCGAACGGGTTTTCAATCCGGACTATGAGCGCAAGGTCCTGCCGGACAACCTTTACGTGCCGCGGATCTATTGAGCGCTTGGGCGGCCCGACGTGTGGGTTCGTGCGGTGCTGCGCCGGCAAAGCGTGACGCAGGTGCCACACTACGTCGGCACCTGCCCCGGGCGGCGTCCGCCACGGTCCGCCTTGCTCGCCATCCCGCCTGCAAGGCGATAGGGTTCGCCAGCGGTGCGTGAGGAACCCTGGATCGAGGCTTGGTAATGTCGCGTTTGGCACAGGACCGCAAAGAGCTCGCGGTGAGCTACGACGCAATCGTCGTCGGGTCCGGTTATGGCGGCGGGGTCGCGGCGTCCAGGCTGGCGCGCATGGGTCTCGGTGTGGCCGTCCTCGAGCGCGGGCGCGAGTGGGTGCCCGGCGAGTTCCCCTCCCGGCTCTCCACTGCCAGCCGCGAGATGCAGATGACCGGAGCCAGGTTTCGCCGGGGCGCTCCGGATGCGCTCTTCGATCTCAGGCTGGGCGAGGACGTTCACGTGCTCGTCGGCTGCGGCCTCGGCGGCACCTCGCTGATCAACGCCAACGTCTGCCTGGCCCCCGACGAGAGGGTGTTCGACGGCGAGGAATGGCCGAGCGCCTTTCGCCAGGACAGCGCCGTCATGAACGGCTACGGGCGCGCCCGCGAAATGCTGCGCCCGACCTGCCTGCCCGAAACTGAGAGACCTCGCAAGCTGCAAGCCCTCGCGAAAGCCGCCGAGGTGCTCGATCGCACCTGCGCCCGCGTGCCCCTGCATATCGCCTTCGAGCCGCAGGCGACGGTCGGCGGCATCGAGCAGCCCGCCTGCACCTTGTGCGGCGATTGCATGAGCGGCTGCAACGTCGGCGCCAAGACGACGGTGCATTCCACCTATCTCGCCGACGCGGTCAATCACGGTGCCTCGCTCTTCACCGGCTTCACGGTCCGTTATGTCGAGAAGGCGCCCGGCGGCGGCTGGCGGGTGGTCTTCCGCACCCACGAACCCGAAGACGCTGCGATGCCGGCGCGCGCCGCCACGGCAAAATACGTCGTGCTGGCCGCTGGCACGCTCGGCACCGCGGAGATCCTGTTGCGCTCGCGCGAGCGCGGCCTTGCGCTCTCCGACCGGCTGGGCAAGCGCTTCTCCACCAATGCCGACGCCATTGCCTTCGGCTACAACAACGATGTCGCGATCAATGCCGTCGGCGTCGGCTATCCGCCGCGCGCCAAGGTTCCGGACGTCGGGCCGGGCGTTGCCGGCTACATCGACCTGCGCAAGCGCAAGAACGTCCGAGATGGCCTCGTGGTGGTGGAGGCCGCGGTACAGAGCGCCATGGCGCCGCTCCTGCCGGTGATCCTGTCGAGCAGCGCCATGCTCGGCACGGACACGGACAAGGGACTGGCCGATGGCCTCGACGAGAAGGGGCGGGCATTGCAGAGCCTGCTGCGCGGCGCCTATGCCGGCGCCGTCCACGCCACCCAGGTCTTCCTGGCCGTGGGCCACGACGACGCCGCGGGCGAGTTGACGCTCGAACGCGACCGCATCAAGGTCTCCTGGCCGGGCGCAGCGCGCCAGCCGGTCTTCGCCGAGATCGAGAAGGTGCTGAAGGCCGCCGTCGCCGCCACCGGCGGCACCTATATCCCCAATCCCGTCACGCACCGCCTGCTCGGCGGCAACCTGCTGACCGTGCACCCGCTCGGCGGCGCGGCGATGGGAGAGGACGCCTCGACGGGCGTGGTCGATCACAAGGGGCGCGTCTTCGACACTGCCGCAGGCCACGGAGCGACTGCCGTCCACGATGGACTCTACGTCACCGACGGCGCCGCGCTGCCCGGCTCGGTCGGCGTGCACCCGCTCCTCACGATCACCGCCATCGCGGAACGCGCCATGATCCATTTCGCCCGAGACCATGGCTTCGAGCTGCCACTGGCGGTCAAGGTGGGCCTGGCGACACGGGATCTGCGAACGGACGCGATCCGGGCCGTGCGCTATCGGCGCGGCGGGTTGGCGAAACGAGTGGGGGATGGGCTCAAGGGGCTCACCAAGAGCTGACCTTCGGGAGGGGGTGGGATGCGCCGACTGGGGAGCGAACTTTCCGCGCTCGTGCCGCACTACGACGCCATCGTCGTCGGCTCGGGCTACGGCGGCGGCGTGTCGGCCTCCCGACTGGCCCGCATGGGGCTGCGCGTCGCGGTGCTCGAGCGTGGCCGCGAATTCCTGCTCGGCGAGTTTCCCGACACGCTGCTCGAGGCGCAGCGCGAATTCCATGTCAGCGACCACGTGCGCGGCCGCGAATTCGACTTCGGCCCGAAGGCCGGGCTGTTCGACCTTCGGCTGGGCCGCGACATGCACGTCCTCGTCGGCTGCGGCCTCGGCGGCACGTCTCTGATCAACGCCAACGTCTCGCTGCCGCCTGACCCACGCGTCTGGGAGGACCCGGCCTGGCCGAACGAGCTTCTCCACGACGGAGATCTGGCCAAGGGCTTCCGGCGCGCCGAGCGCATGCTGCGGCCGGTGCCCTATCCGAACAAGGTCCGCCTGGACAAGCTCTCCGCCCTCGGCACCGCGGCCAAGGCGCTGGAAAGTCAGGCGGTCTGTCCGCCGATCGCCGTCGCCTTCGAGCGCAAGGCCAATCATGCCGGCGTCGTGCAACCGGCCTGTACCCTGTGCGGCGACTGCTGCTCGGGCTGCAACGTCGGCGCCAAGAGCACGGTGCAGATGACCTACCTGCCCGATGCCGTGAACCATGGCGCCCAGATCTTCACCGAAGTGGACGTGCGTCATGTCCGCAAGGAGCCGGGCGGCTGGCGCGTCTTCTTCCGGCGCACGGGCAACGAGCGCCCCGGCTTCGACGTTCCGGAGCAGACCGTGTCGGCGGGCATCGTCGTGCTGGCAGCGGGCAGCCTCGGCTCCACCGAGATCCTGCTGCGCTCCCGTGACAACGGGCTGCCCGTTTCCGAGCGCCTCGGCACACAATTCACGGGCAACGGCGACGTACTGGCGTTCGCCTACAACAACGACGTCGAGATCAACGCTGTCGGCATCGGCACGCAACCCAAGCCGAGCTGGATTCCGCCGGGCCCCTGCATCGCCGGACTCATCGACCTCAGGGATACGAGCCGCCTCGAGGACGGCTTCGTCATCGAGGAGGGCGTGCTGCCCTCCGGGCTGGCGCCCCTGCTGCCGCACCTCTTCGCCGACGGCGCGGCGGCCACTGGCATCGACACCGACACCGGAGTGGAAGACGCCGCCGCGGAGGCCAAGCGCCGTCTCGAAAGCCGCCTGCTCGGCGCGTATCACGGCGCCATGCGCAACACGCAGACGTTCCTGGTGATGGCCCACGACGACGCCGGCGGCACCATGCGCCTCGTCGACGACGGCATCGAGGTGCACTGGCCCGGCGTCTCGAAGCAGCGCATCTTCGAGACGATCGGCACCGCGCTCTACAAGGCGACCGCGGCGACCGGCGGCACCTATGTGCGCAACCCCCTCCAGTCGCCGCTGTTCGGCAGCAACCTCATCACCGTGCACCCGCTCGGTGGCTGCCCGATGGGCCAGGACGCCAGCCGCGGCGTCGTCAACCATGGTTGCGAGGTCTTCGACGCGACGCCCGGCGCCAGCGGCGACGCCGTGCACGAGGGCCTCTACGTCTGCGACGGCGCGGTCATGCCACGCTCGCTCGGCGTCAATCCACTGCTGACCATTTCCGCGGTGTCGGAGCGGGCCATGATCAAGCTCGCCGCCAAGCTCGGGCGCGAGCTCGACGACAAGCCGAAATCCGATGCTCCCGAGATCGTCGCCGGCCCCATACCGGCGAGCGACCGCCGCCCCGTCGGCGTCGAGTTCACCGAGCGCATGTCGGGATACATCTCGCGCGCCGTGCATACCGACTACGACCACGCCGCCCAGCAGGGACGCCAGGCCGCGCAAGCCTTCTCCTTCACGGTGACCATCCGCATCGACGACATCGAGCGTTTCGAATCTGACCCCGCCCATACTGGCGAGCTCATCGGCACGGCGGAGTGCGGCATCCTCTCGAACGAGCCGCTCGACATCTCCGCAGGCCAGTTCAACCTCATGCGTCCCGACCCTGCGGCGGTCGAGACGCGCCGGTTCGACTACCGCATGACGCTGACCGACAAGGCGGGGCAGTCATACCTGCTGCACGGCTTCAAGCTCGTGCGCGCCGACCGGCCGCTCGACCTGTGGAAGGACACCACAACGCTTTTCGTCGACATCTTCAAGTTCCCCTCCGAAGACGGTGATACGCCGCTCGCCCGAGGCGAGCTGACGATCGCCACTGCCGACTTCGCGCGGCAGATGACGACGCTGAGAGGCACGGGCGGGCGTGATGCCGTGGCGCGCCTTGCTGGAGTCAGGCGGTTCGGTCTGCTCTTCGCCGGCACCCTGTTCGATGTCTACGGCGGCATCTTCCGGCCGCTCGAGCGCCACGACCCCGGCATCGTCCGCAAGAAGCGCGATCTGGCCGTCAGCGCGCCCGAGGTGCACAACTTCGCCGCGGCCGACGGGCTGACCCTGCGGCTCACGCGCTACCGTGGCGGGGACAAGGGTCCGCTGCTGTTCACGCACGGGCTCGGCGTCTCCAGCCGGATCTTTTCCATCGACACGATCGAGACCAATCTGCTCGAGTACATGCACAACGCCGGCTACGACTGCTGGCTGCTCGATTACCGCGCCAGCATCGACCTGCCCTATGCCACCCAGGGCTGGACCGCCGACGAGGTCGCGCAGTTCGACTACGCACCTGCCATCACGCTCATCCGCGATCAGACGGGGCGCTCCAGCGTGCAGGTCATCGCACACTGCTACGGCGCCACGACCTTTACGATGGCCATGCTGTCCGGCCTGCGAGGCGTGCGCTCGGCCGTGATCTCGCAGATCTCGACCGATGTGATCGTTCCCTTCTACCCGCAACGCCTGCTCGCCTATCTGCGGCTCCCGAGCCTGCTCGAAAAGTTCGGCGTAACAGCCGTCAATGCGCGTGCGACGCGCGCCGACAGCATCTGGGGCCGCATGCTCGACGGGCTCATCCGCATCGCCGTGCCCTTCCAGCGGGGCGAGCGCTCGCGCAGCGCCACGTCCAATCGCATCACCGCGCTCTATGGACAGCTCTACAAATCGGCCCAACTCAACGAGGCCACGTTCGAGCACGGTCTGCCGGAGATGTTCGGAGAGGCCAACATCGCCGCCTTCAAGCAGCTGGCCCGCATCGCGCGCTGCAAGCACCTCGTCGACGCCGACGGCCACAACGCCTACCTGGAGAACGACGACGTCTCGGGCCTTGCCGCCATCCCGATCTGCTTCATCCATGGTCAGGAGAACGCCTGCTTCCGGCCGGAAAGCACGGAGCTGACGCTCAAGCGCCTCCAGGCCGCCGCGCCGTCACAGCCGTTCACGCGCCACGTCATCCCGGGCTACGGCCACATCGACTGCATCTTCGGAAAGAACGCCGCCCGGGATGTCTACCCGCACATCCTCGCGCATCTGGAGAAGTCGGCGGACGGCTGAGCCGTCGCGCGCGCGCCGCACGTCCGGCAGGTCACAGGATGCGGCCGAAGAAAGCGCCGCCGATGCGGACGACCGCATCGACACCGAGCGGCCCCTTCACCACGGCCGGGTCGGCCACGATGTCGTAGCTCGCTTCGAGGCTCTTCACGAGCAGCCAGTGGAACGTGTCGCCGGTTTCCTCGTTGGTCAGCACCCGGTGAGCGACGACGCG
>JAGRKR010000040.1:0-193 GCA_020442225.1 Hyphomicrobiaceae bacterium
GAACTGTGACGCCGAAGCGGGCGCGGAAGGTGAGACCGCCCTCGGCCTCCGGCTTGTAGATGTCATAGAGGTTCGTCGTGCCCGGATGCTTGATCGCCGCTGTGCCCCAGCACGGCCACGGCAGGCCGTAGTAGTCACCGTCGCAAGGCCCGCCCGCAGCGCGCAGCGTCGTCTTGTCGAAGGTGTGCTGGTT
>JAGRKR010000040.1:218-1089 GCA_020442225.1 Hyphomicrobiaceae bacterium
CGATGGTCCACATGCCGCGGTTGAACTCCCGCGTGATGTCCTCCACCAGCGGCTCGTCCTTCGTGACCTTGATGTGCTTGAACATCTGGTCGGCGAAGCCGAGCTTCTTGGCGAGCTTGTACATGATCGTGTGATCGGGCAGGGACTCGAAGAACGGCTCGAACACCTTCTCGCGCCACTGCAGCGACCGGTTGGAGGCCGTCACCGAGCCCGAGGTCTCGAACTGCGTCGAGGCCGGGAGCAGGTAGACGCCGTCCTTGCGGTCGGACAGCACGGCCGACATCGTCGGATAGGGATCGACGATGACGAGAAGCTCAAGCTTCTCCATGGCCTTCTTCATGTCGGGCAGCCGGGTCTGGCTGTTCGGCGCGTGGCCCCAGAAGACCATGGCCTTGATGTTGTCGGGCTGCGTGAGGTGCTTCTTGTCCTCGAGCACGCCGTCGAACCAGCGGCTCACTGGGATGCCCGGCTTCTCCATCATCGCCTTGGAGGCGAAGCGCTTGAGCACGTCGTCGTAGTTGACGTCCCAGACGCGGGACCAGTGCTTCCACGAGCCCGTGGCGAGCCCGTAGTAGCCCGGCAGCGTGTCCATGAGCACGCCGAGGTCCGTGGCGCCCTGAACGTTGTCGTGGCCACGGAAGATGTTGGCGCCGCCGCCTGCGACGCCGATGTTGCCGAGCGCGAGCTGCAGGACGCAATAGGCGCGCGTGTTGTTGTTACCGTTCGTATGCTGCGTTCCGCCCATGCACCAGATCAGCGTGCCGGGCTTGTTGGTCGCCATCGTCCGTGCGACGCGGCGCAGCTGCGAGCCGGGAACGCCGGTGACCTTCTCGGTCTCCTCGGGCGTCCACTTCTTCACCTCGGCGCGGAT
>JAGRKR010000040.1:1154-1735 GCA_020442225.1 Hyphomicrobiaceae bacterium
AGGATGCCCCAGATGAGCGCCACGTCGGTGCCGGGGCGGAAGCGGACGTACTCGGTCGCGTGAGCCGCGGTGCGTGTGAAGCGCGGGTCGAGCACGATGAAAGCCGCGTTGTTCTGCTCCTTGGCCTTCAGCATGTGCTGAAGGGAGACGGGGTGCGCCTCCGACGGATTGCCGCCGATCAGGAAGATCGCCTTGGACTTGTGAATGTCGTTGTAGGAGTTCGTCATGGCGCCGTAGCCCCAGGTGTTGGCAACACCTGCGACCGTCGTCGAGTGACAGATCCGCGCCTGATGGTCGACGTTGTTCGTGCCCCAGAAGGCGGCGAACTTGCGGAAGAGATAGGCCTGCTCGTTGGAATGCTTGGCCGAGCCGAGGAGGTAGACGGAATCGGGGCCGGACTTCTTGCGGATGTCCAGCATCCGATCGCCGACCTCCTTGATCGCGACATCCCAGCCGATGCGCTCCCACTTGCCGGCAACGAGCTTCATCGGATAGCGCAGGCGCCGATCGCCATGAGCGTGCTCACGCACCGCCGCGCCCTTGGCGCAGTGCGCGCCGAGATTGAAGGGGCTGTCGAAGCC
>JAGRKR010000434.1 GCA_020442225.1 Hyphomicrobiaceae bacterium
ATCAGGCCGATGGCGAAGATCAGGAGCGGAAAGGCCAGCAGGACGTCGACCGCACGTGAAATCACGACATCGACGACACCGCCAACGAAGCCCGAAACAAGCCCCAGCAGAGTACCGATGACGCCGGCGAGCAGAACGACCACGACGCCGATGAAGATCGAGATGCGCGCGCCGTAGACGATACGGGAGAGGATGTCGCGCCCGAGCGAGTCGCAGCCGAAGGGATAAGCCCAGCTCCCGCCCTTCAGCCAGGCCGGCGGCTGCAGACGGCGGAGCAGCGAGCCTGCGGTGGGATCATGCGGCGCGATCCACGGCGCCAGGATGGCCATCGCAATGAAGGCCAGAAACAGGACGGTGAAGAACACACCGATCCGGTCCCCGAAGAAGGTGCGGAGGTTCTGGCGGAGCAGGGATTCGCCGCTCGCCGCACGACCGCCTGACCGAAGGCTGATCTCGGTCATCGGGCTAGCCTGATCCTCGGATTGAGCACGACATAGAGCACGTCGGCGATGAAATTGGCGACGATGTAGAAAAGCGCGAACATCAGCACCGCGGTCTGCACCAGCGGATAGTTGCGCGTGGTCACGCCTTCGATCAGCAGACGGCCGACACCGGGCCATGCGAAGATGGTTTCGGTGATGATGCTGCCGCTGAGCAGCGATCCGAAATCGATCGCAATGACCGTCACCACGGGGATCAGGGCGTTGCGCAACGCATGATGGAACAGGACGCGGCGGCGGGAGAGCCCCTTGGCGGTGGCGAAGGCGACATACTCCTGCTGCATCGTCTCGATCATTGACGTGCGCGTGACCCGCATCAGCAAAGCGCTGAGCCCGGTGCCGAGGGTAATCGCCGGCAGCGCGAGATGCTTGAGCACATCGAGCACGGCATCCGGACGCCCCCACAGGACGCTGTCGATCAGCGCGAAGCCGGTCACCCTGGGGATGTTGATGGCGTTCGACGTCTGACCGGACACCGGCAGCCAGCCGAGCTGCACGGCGAAGAACATGATGAGCACGATGCCCAGCCAGAAATTCGGGATGGCGACGCCCGCGACCGAAACCGTGGTGGCGAGCTTGTCGAACAATGATCCTCGGCGGACGGCGGCGGCGATCCCCGCGGGAATGGCGATGGCCAGAGCCACCAGCATGGCGGCGACGGCGAGCTCGATCGTCGCCGGCAGCCTCTCGAGCAGGACGTCGATGACCGGCCGCCGGTGATAGAAGCTCAGTCCGAAATCCCCGACCACGGCGTTGCCGACGAAGTGCAGGAAGCGCACCGGCAGCGGCAGATCGAGACCGAGTTCGTGGCGCATCTGGTCCATCTGCGCCTCGGTGATGTTCTCGTCACCACCGACCATGATCTCGACAGGGTCGCCGGGCGTGAGCGCCATCATCAGAAAGACGACCAGCGCGACTCCGAGCAGCACCGGGACCAGTTGCAACAACCTTTCAATGAAGGTTCGCAAGCCCACTGTGATTACCTCGAGGTCGCGCTGGCAGGACGCTTATTGCGACACCGTGGCACGATGCATGTAGATCATCGCGCTCGGCAAGGGTGACCAGTCCTTCACCCGCTTGTTCACACCGTAGATGTCCTGCGGGACCCAAAGGAAGATCCACGGCGCGTCATCGTGCACCATGGCCTCGGCCTCGTGGTACTGATTTGCCCGCTCGGCGCTGTCGGTGTTGTACTGGGCGGTCTCAAGCAGCTTGTCGACGGCCGGGTTGGAATAGCCCGAGTAATTGCCGCGATCGTTCGTCTTGAGGGTCGGCACGAAGATCCCGTTCGGATCGAGGCCGGCATTGCCCCACGAGGTGAAGTACATGTCACGCTCGCGCTTCTTCTTGTCGGCCCAGATCGGAGTAATAACGGAGCCTTCCCACACCTGAACCTTGGTGCGGATGCCGACCTCGGTCAGTTCGCTGGCAATGAGCTCGGCGATGTCCTTGAACTGCCCCTGGACGTCGAGAACGACATCGAAGCCGTCCTTGTGGCCAGCGTCGGCGAGCAGCTTGCGGGAAAGGTCCGGATTGTAGTCGTAGGCCGGCAGGTCGCTCGCACCGAAGGACTCGGCGCTAAGCACGCCGTTGACCGGTGACGCCGTGCCTTCAAGCACGCGCTCGATGATCAGGTTGCGGTCAATGGCGTGGTTGGCCGCCTGGCGAACGCGGACGTCGTCGAAAGGCGGCTTGGTGTTGTTCAGCGTGACGAAGAAGGTCCGCGTCCCGTTGACCGTCACCACGTCGGCGATGCCGCTCTGTTCCACCTGCGGGCGGAGAAAGGGCGGAATCTCGGCGGCGATGTCGACTTCGCCGGCGAGCAGCGCCGCGAGCCGCGTCGACGTGTCGGGGATCGTGCGGAACGTCACACCATCGAGGCGCGCGGGCCCCACGGGACCCGGTTCCGCCGGGCCACCATAGTAGTCCGGGTTGCGCTTCAGAACGATGCGGTCGCCCGGTGTCCAGCTGACCAGCGCGAACGGGCCCGTGCCATCGGTCTTGGTGGCCATGCCGCCCGGTCCGGCCTCTTCGACGAAGCTCTTGTTGACGATCTGGATGCCGCCCTCGCTCGACAGGGAGGCTGGCAGCGTCGGAGACGGCGCGGAGAGCTTGATGAGAAGCGTGTCGTCGCCGACGATCTCGGTGGATTCAATCGGGCCGGCAAGCCCCTTGCGCGGGCTCGACTTGCCATCCAGCGCGCCTTCATTGAGCACGC
>JAGRKR010000435.1 GCA_020442225.1 Hyphomicrobiaceae bacterium
TGCCTCACGAATGCGTGAGGAGAGGCAGCACCGTCCGCCTGCTTAGCCTGTTTACGCCAGCGCCAAGACTGTTTAGATCATTGCGGAACTGAATCGCTCAAGCGGCGTGCGCGTAATGGCCGAAGACCACATCAGATACGACATTCTCGTTCAGGATGCCCTGCGCTCGGTCATCCGCAAGATTCTGACCGAGGTCGCCAAGACCGGCGTGCTGCCCGGCAATCACCACTTCTTCATCACCTTCTCCACCGAGGCGCCAGGCGTGCGCATCTCGTCCCGGTTGAAGGAGAAGTATCCCGACCAGATGACCATCGTGCTGCAGTACCAGTTCTGGGACCTGAAGGTCACCGACGCCGGTTTCGAGGTCACGCTGTCCTTCTCCGACGTGGCGGAGAAGCTCGAGGTCCCCTTCACCGCCGTGCGCGGCTTCTACGACCCCTCGGTCAATTTCGAGCTCGAATTCGACGTGCAGATGAGCGAGGCGGAAACCGAGGGCGCGGAGGTCATGAGCCTGACCACCGGCGAACACGCCGACGGCGCGAACGATACCCCGGCCTCGGGCAACGACGACGCCGACAAGCCGAAGCCCCGCAAGCCTGCGGCGGCGAAGACCAAAAAGGCGTCCGCCGACAAGCCCGATGACGGCGAACAGGCCGACGACGAGGAAGGCAAGCCCTCCGCCGACGTCGTCTCGCTCGACTCGTTCCGCAAGAAGTGACCCCGTGGGCGAGGTGATCAACCTCCGCATGGCCCGCAAGCGCCGCAAGCGCGCCGACGCGGATGCCAGGGCCGAGGAAAACCGCGCCCGTTTCGGCCGCACCGGCGCGCAGAAGCGCGGCGAGGACATGGAACGCGACCTTGCGCGCCGCGCCCTCGACGCCCACAAGCGCGACGACAGCGACGCGTGAGCGCCGTCGTCAAGCGCTCGGTGACGATCCGCGGCCACCGCACATCCGTCTCGCTCGAGCGCCCCTTCTTCGAAGCCCTGCAGGACATCGCCGCCGAACGCGACATCGCGCTCGCCGCACTGGTGGCGCAGGTCGATGCCGGCCGCACCGGCGAGGAAAACCTGTCGTCGGCGCTGCGCGTTTTCGTGCTCGACCACTACCGCCGGGAACCGGGGCGGCAGGCCTTGCCGTCAGAATGAATCGGCCGGGTCGGCGATACCGGGCAGCCTGAACTGCAGCCTTGGCAGGGATGTCTCTTCCGCCGGTGACGGCGTGGCCGATGCTTCGCCATCTCCGTTCTTCCCATCGCCGGGCGCCGCCTCCTGCTGCTGGCGCAGTTGCCGAAGCCGTGCCTGCTCCTCCTCGGCGAGCCTGCGCGCCTGCACGATCGCCTTCTGGCGCGCCTCTTCCTCGGCCTTGAGCCGCGCCTCTCGCTCGGCCTTGGCGCGGGCTTCCTCTTCGGCCCGGCGCCGGGCCGCTTCCTCGGCCTGCCGTTTCGCCTCTTCCTCGGCCTGCCGGCGCGCTTCTTCCTCCGCCTCGGCCTTGCGCCTGGCCTCCTCCAGCGCCTGCCGTTTCGCTTCCTCCTCGGCCTG
>JAGRKR010000436.1 GCA_020442225.1 Hyphomicrobiaceae bacterium
TTGGTGATCCTCAGGTCGGCATCCTCCGAGACGCCATAGGTCAGCAGCCGCCGGCCGCTCTCGCGCAGCTCGAGCCTGCCCACCATCTCACGAACCACGGGATGATCGATGCACGTGACGATCAGGCCGTAGAACGGCACGTTGGCATAGAAGGCCTCGTAGGCTTGGTGCATGGCCTCCACCGAGCCGAAATAATCGAGATGCTCGGGGTCGATGTTCGTGACGACGCCGATCTGGGTAGGAAGGCGCGTGAAGGTGCCGTCGGATTCGTCGGCCTCCACGATCATCCACTCGCCCTCGCCGAGCCGGGCGTTGGAGCCCCAGTCCGTGATGATGCCGCCGGTGATGACCGTCGGATCGAGGCCGGCGCTGACGAGCACGTGGGAAATGAGCGAGGTCGTCGTCGTCTTGCCGTGCGTGCCGGTGACGGAGATCGTCGATTTGACGCGCATCAGCTCGGCGAGCATCTCGGCGCGGCGGATGATCGGCAGGCCCTTGGCGCGGGCCGCCTCGAGCTCCGGGTTTCCTCGCTTGACGGCCGTCGAGATGACGATCTGGCGCGCACCGACGAGGTTGACCTGATCGTGGCCGATGAACACGCGAATGCCGTGCTGGCGCAGGCGCCGGACATTGGGGCTGTCCTTCTGGTCGCTGCCCTGGACCGTATACCCCGTCGCATTGAGGATCTCGGCGATGGCGCTCATGCCGATGCCCCCAATGCCGATGATGTGCACCGTTCCGATATCGCGCGGCATCCTCATGCGTGCATCCTTTTACCCGGCCCGCCCGACATGCGCGGTCCCGTTCGAAGTCTCTTCCGCCGCGACGCCGTCCGGGGCCGCAGCCGATCCATCTCCGCCCCTCACGCTTTCCGCTTCGGGCGTTCCCCCGTCAGTTCCTCCACGAGGTCCGCGAGGCGCAGCACCGCATCGGGCCTGCCCTGCGCCTTCGCAGCGGCCGCGGCAGTCCCGAGACGCTCGGGCTCCTGCATGAGTTTCAGAATGTGCGCCATCAGAAGCTCTGACGTCAGCTCGCCCTGCGGCATGCACCAGGCCCCACCGGACTCGGCAAGCCGTGTTGCATTCTGGAGTTGGTCGTTGTCAAGGGCATGGGGCAGCGGCACCAGCACCGCAGGTCGGCCGAGAACCGCGATTTCGGCAACCGTCGAGGCTCCTGCGCGACCGATCACGAGGTGCGTGCCCGCCATGCGCTCCGGCAGGTTTGTGAAGAAGCTGGCGAGTTCGGCGGTGATGCCGGCCCCCGCGTAGGCGGCTCGGACCCGCTCGAGATCCTCGTCGCGGCACTGCTGCACGAGCCGAAGGCGCCGGCGCTCCGCCTCCGGCAGGCCGATCAGCGCCGGCGGCACGATGTCCGAGAACACGCGCGCGCCCTGACTGCCTCCGAATACCAGCAGATGAAACGGCTCGCCAGCCTCCGGCACGCGGTAATGGCGCTGGCTCCAGTCGATGACCGTGGTCCGCACGGGATTGCCCGTCAGGCGGGACTTGGCGAGGAGCGGCCCGTCCAGGAAGCGCGTGCGCTCGAAGGAGGTCGCGATGGCCGTAACGCGCTTGGCCAGCATGCGATTGGCGCGGCCGAGCACGGCATTCTGCTCGTGGATCGCCGTCGGAATGCGGCGGAGCGAGGCGGCCAGCAGCGGGGGAAAGGTCGGATAGCCGCCGAACCCGACAACGGCATGCGGGCGCACGCGGCCGAGCAGGCGGTGGGCGACGCCCAGTCCCTTGGCGAGCTCGATCGCCGTGCGCGCGATCGCCCCTGGCGAGCGGCCGCCGAGGGTGGCCGAGGGCACCTGATGCACGGCGCGCGCGGGAAAGCCGGTGCCGTAGCGGTCGCCGCGCATGTCGGTGACGAGATCCACGACCTGTCCCCGCCGGCCGAGTTCCTCGGCCAGCGCGAAAGCGGGAAACAGATGGCCGGCGGTACCGCCGGCAGCGAGCATCACGACGCGCTCGGTCACTTGCGAGCCCCCCCTGTGGGCTGGATGTTGGCGAGTGTGCCCATGAACTTTGGCATTTTCGGGCGGATCGCCTCCGGCCGTCGCCGCGTCAAGGCGATCAGCATGCCGAGCGTCATGCCGAGCGACAACAGCGAAGAGCCGCCATAGGAAATGAACGGC
>JAGRKR010000041.1 GCA_020442225.1 Hyphomicrobiaceae bacterium
GCAGGCCGGCGCGGCGTCGCGCGTCGGGCTCGGCGGCCGGCGTACTGTGGCGCTCGATGCCAGCCGGCTCTCGGGCGTGCGCACGCTGCTCACAGAGCCGCTCGGGCTGCCGACGGGCCGCAGCGAGGCGATCGAGCGCATCGATCATCTCGGCATCGCCAGCGCCGACAATCGTGCGGCCGTGGCCGCGTGGTGCGGACAGCTCGGCCGGCCGCTGGAGAGCCAGCAGACCGACATGGAGGTGATGATCCCCGTCGAGAGCTTCACCTCCGACAGGCACGGCGTCATCTATCACACGCGCCCCCCGGTGCCGGTGGGCGGCCTGCGCGTCGCGTTTGTCACGGTCGGCGACACTGACCTCGAGTTCCTGCAGAATTTCGATCCGCGCCAGTCCGGGCACGTCGATCATGGCGCTGCCGGCACCACCCGCCAGGACCAGGGCGCCATCGCCAAGTTCGTCTCGAGCCGCGGGGCGGGACTGCATCACGTGGCGCTGAAGACGCCGGATATCGACGGCGTGCTGGCGCGGCTGGATGCGGCGGGCGTCGGCCTTATCGACAAGACGGGCCGGCCCGGCTCGCGCGCCGGACGCATCGGCTTCATTCACCCGCGCAGCATGGGCGGTGTGCTCTTCCACTTCGACGAGCGGCCGTAAGGGTGCGGGTACCGTCCCTGGACGAGAGGCCCCGTATCCGTGGCCCCGTACACGAGCCTCAGTCGCGCGAGATCGGGATGAGCTGCGCGTCCGTCGGGGCGAAGGAGACGATCACGTCGGACTCGTGCTCGAGATCGTCGCCCGAGTGGATGCGGACGCGGCTGCCGCCCATCTCGACCACATACTCGGTGTGCGAGCCGAGGTAGCTTGCCTCGACGATGCGGCCCGGCAGCACGTTGCGGCCGTCGCCGGCGGGCGCTGCGGAGGCCGGCGACAGGAGCGCAGCTTCCGGGCGGACCATGAGCTGCATGGCGCCGCCGGCCGACGTGGCGGGCGCTGGCTCGGCGACACGGATGGTGGTGCCGTCGGGTGTGCGCCAGGCGAGGCTGTCGTCGGTGGGCATCACCTCGACGAAGCTCGCGACGCCGACGAAATCGGCGACGAAGCGATTGGCGGGACGGCGATAGAGGTCCTTGGGAGGCCCTTCCTGCATGATGTGGCCGCGATCCATGACGATGACCCGGTCCGACATCGACAGCGCCTCCGCCTGGTCGTGCGTGACGTAGATGGCGGCAATGTTGAGCTGGCGCTGCAGGCGTCGGATCTCGGCGCGCGTGGCGTCCCGCAGCTTGGCGTCGAGGTTGNNGTTGGACAGCGGCTCGTCGAAGAGCAGCACGCGCGGCTGGCCGACGACGGCGCGAGCCAGTGCCACCCGCTGCTGCTGACCACCGGAGAGCTGGGAGGGCAGGCGCGCGGCGAGCTCCTGCATGCCGACGATGCCGAGCGCCCAGTCGACGCGCTCAGCGACCTCCTTCTTGCCCATCTTGCGAATGGTGAGGGGGAAGCCGACGTTCTGGGCAACCGTCATATGGGGCCAGATGGCGTAGGACTGGAACACCATGCCGACGTTGCGGCTGTGGGCGGGGCGCATGATGCCGTTGGCGGGGTCCGAGACCACCTCGCCCTCGATGCTGATGGTGCCGCCGTTGGCGTCCTCGAGACCGGCGATGCATCGCAGGGTCGTCGTCTTGCCGCAGCCGCTCGGCCCCAGCAGCCCGACGAACTCGCCCTGCTCGAGGCTGAACGAGATCGCATGCACGACCTTGTTCGAGCCATAGGACTTCACGAGATCTTTGACGACAATGCTCATGTGCGGGGTGACTCCTGTCGTCCTACGAGCGGCGCGAAGTGGGCGATAGCCACAGGATGAGGGACATGGCGATGAAGATGATCAGCGTGGCGATCACGGAGAGCGCGCTCGCCTCGCCCCAGTTCGCCTGTTCGAAGAAGGACCAGATCGACACCGAGATGACCGAGGTGGCCGAGGTATAGAGCAGCATCGCCGACGAGATCTCTCGGAAGAACGCCATGAAGAGCAGGAAGTAGGCGCCCTGCACCGAGGGCAGCGCGATGGGCAGCAGCACGCGACGCAGCGTCGTCAGACGGCCGGCGCCACTGACCCATGCAGCCTCCTCGAGGCTCTTGTCGATCTGCACCATCTGGCCACCGATCGTCTCCGTGGCGTAGGGCAGATAGCGCGTCACGTAGGCGACGACCAGGATGGCCAGCGTGCCGTAGAGCGGCAGCGGCAGGTAGGCGTAGGCCCAGAGCAGGCCGAGGCCGATGACGATGCCCGGAACGCCGAAGGGCATGGCGGCCAGGAGATCGAGCCAGCGATAGCCGGTCGGGCGCTGGCGAAGCGTGAAGTAGGAGGCGAGGAAGCCGAGCGCCACGCCGACCAGCGCGCCGAGGCCTGACACGATCAGCGTGTTCCAGAAGCTGCTCATCGTCGAGGGACTCTCGATGATGAACGTGTAGTTCCGCAGCGTGTATGCGGCGTCGAACGGGTTCGAGCTGAAATAGCGCTGCAGCGAGGTGTAGATGAGGATGATCGCCGGGAAGATGAGCGCCAGGAAGCTGAAGCCGAAGCAGAGGATGTAGGCCGGCCATTTCCAGCGACCGAGCCTGATGGGTGCGAGGCGGCCGGCCTTGCCGGTGACGGTCGTGAGGCGGGCGTTGGTGATGACGCTGCGCTGCGCCCAGATGGCCAAGCCGGTGATCGCGCTCAGCGCCAGGCCGACGGCGGCGGCGAGGCCGTAGTCGACGGGATCGAAGCGGCACAGCAGGTAGAGCTGCGTGGCGAGCACGGTGATGCGGCCGGGTGTGCCGAGCAACGCCGGGATGGCGAACTGCTCGATGCACATGATGAAGGTGAGAATGCCGCTCGAGGCCACGGAGTAGCCGAGCAACGGCAGTGTCACGCGCCTGAGCACCTGCAGCGGCGGCGCGCCAGCGGCCCGTGCCGCCTCCTCGTAGACGCCATCCATGCCCATGATGGGGCCGCGCATGGTGAGATACACGAACGGCACCTGATGGAGCACCATGACGAAGATGATGCCGGGCACAGAGTAGACGTCGAATTTGAAGGGGATGCCCAGGACACCGTTGACGATGGCGTTGAGGATGCCTCCGGGCGAGCCGATGATGATCCAGGCCATCGCCAGGATGAAGGACGGGAAATAGAAGGCGAGGCCGGTCAGCGCGGTGATCAGGTTCGGAAAGCGGAAATCCGTGCGATGCACGATGAGCGCTATGGCCGTGCCGATGACGGCGGAGATCACGGCTGTGGCGCCGCCGATGTAGAGCGTGGTCAGGATCGTGCCGACGACGCCCTCCGAGCCGAGCGCCACGAAGTTCTTGAGGGTCCACTCACCGCCCTCGCCGGGGCCGGCCGTGCGCAGGCTACCGAAAACCAGCGCGGCGATCGGAATGAGCACGAGCGCGACGACGGTGAGCCACGTGATGACGTAGACGACATTGAGAATGCGATCGCGACCGGCGCCGTTGGGCGGCGGGCGGCGGGTCATGGCCTCGGGGGCTTGTCGACTGCTGTCGACGACGGCGTCGGTCACCTGTCGCTCCTCGTGCGGTCGAGGGGGTGCGCCGTGTCACGGGCTGCGAGCCGGGACGGGCGCGGATCTGTCGGCGGAGCCGGAGAATGAGAAAGCGTCGTCGAGCGGCGACAGTGCTGCGCCGCTCGACGCGTCTGGTTGGCGTGTGGCCTACTTGACGCCGAACACCTTGCGCCAGTGCTCGATGATCTCCTTCTGCAACGCCGGCGTCAGGATGGTGCGTCCGTCGACGGTATTGGAGAGCGCGGAGGTGGCCGGCAGGTGCGAGAGCGGCGGCATGCCCTTGCGGGTGACGGAGAGGCCACCGAAGTGCTGCAGCGCCGTCTGGCCGTCCTTGGTCATCAGCCAGTTGACGAAGACGCGCGCCGCGTTGGGGTGCGGGGCCTTGGCTGCGACGAAGATCTGGTTGGCGGAGAGCGTCGTGCCGGACTTCGGATAGACGATGGCGACAGGCGCACCGTCGGCGATCGCCGTGTTCACGGGCAGATCGCTGATGTGGGCGACGTGAATGTCACCGCGGATGATGGCCTGGATGATGCCGCCCGAGCCGTTGAAGAGACGCACCTCGTTGGCCTTGAGCGCCTCGGCCGGGTCCTTGATGCCCTTCTTGCGCAGGTAGGCGATGAGCTGCTGCACCGAGACGGAGCGCCACGTCGGGTTCTGTCCGACCTTGCCCTTCCACTTGGGATCGAAGAGGTCGGTCCACTCCTTGGGCACATCGGCCGGCTTCACGAGGCGCTTGTTATAGATGATGCCCTCGCGGGCATACTGCAGCGTGAAGAGCAGGTTCTCGCGGTTGACGTCGGCCGGGAACTGCGCCAGCTCGGGCGGCGTCCACTTGAGCATCCAGCCGGCCTTCATGCCCTTGGCGATGCGGTCGTCGGTGAAGGTGATGACCACGTCGGCGAGATGGCGCCCGGCGCCGAACTCGGCGCTGAAGCGCTGGATGAGCGGGCTCGAGCCGAGACGGACGTGCTCCGTCTGGATGCCGGGATACGCCTCACGGAACTTCTTGAGGATGGGCTCGATGCCCTTCGGCGTGATGTTGTGGTAGAAGACGACCTTGCCTTCCTTCTTGGCGGCGGCCACCACGTCCGACCACTTCTCGGCGGCGCCTGCCGACTGGAGCGACAGACCGATCAATCCCGAAGCTGCGAGCACCGCCAGTGCTCCGCGGGTAAGCGCGCGTCGTGTCATGTGCAAGTTCCCTCCACCTTCTTTTGCTGTGTCATTAGGTCGTCCGGCCTGTGCGGCTCTTGATCGTTCATTCGCGAGCTGAATGAGTTAGCGAGTTTTGGCCTTGCGGTCACCTCTGTCAACACCGACGTCACGCGCCGCAGCGTTTGGGTCGTCTTCGTTCAGGAACGTCACGCGGCGCAACTCGAAGGAGCGGCGTACGTGGCTGCGCGCGGCGGCCTCGGCAGCTGCGGCGTCACCGGTGGCGATGGCCTCGACGACGGCGCGATGCTCGTTCCAGGCCTCTTTCGGTCGCCCGCTCACGCCATAGGTCGTCGGGCGCAGGAGGTCCATGGCGTCGTGGAGGGCGTTCAGGCTCTTCACCAGAAAGCGGTTGTGGGCGGCGACGTGCAGCGCCCGGTGAAAGCGGATGTTGTGGCGTGCGAGAGCTTCCGGCGTCTTGGTGAGCTGCCGCTCTTCCGCGATCATGCCCTTGAGGGCCTCGATCTCTGCCGGCGTGGCGTTGCGTGCGGCGAAGGCGGCCGCCGTTCCTTCGAGCACCTCGCGGATCTCGTAGAGCTCGGTCACGGCGTCGCTGTCGAGCGTGGCGACGACCAGGCCCGAGCGTGAGCCGGAGGCCAGCAATCCCTCGGTCTGAAGTCGTGACAAGGCCTGCCGTACTGGCGTGCGACTGACGCCGAGCCAGTCGGACACTTCCGTCTCGCGCAGGCGCTTGCCCGGCGGCAGCTCGCCGTTCTCGATCCCGGCGCGCAGCATGGCATAGGCATACTCCGCAGCGGATACGAACGCCGACGGGTCGCCGAGGCCCATCTCGGATCTATCGTTCATGAGTGACGCGCTCCTGCTCCTCCCAAGGCACGTGCCGTTCTTGTGCGGCCGGG
>JAGRKR010000437.1 GCA_020442225.1 Hyphomicrobiaceae bacterium
AGATCGACCGACACGATGTGGTCCATGATGATCTCGGTGCCGACGTGCTCGGCCTGCGCCTGCATCTGCTCCATCAGCCAGGGACCCTGGATGGCCTCGGCAAATCCCGGATAGTTCTCGACATCGGTCGTGATGGTGAGCTGACCGCCGGGCTGCATGCCCTGGACGAGAACAGGCTTGAGCATGGCGCGCGCCGCGTAGATGGCGGCCGTATAGCCCGCAGGACCGGATCCGAGAATGAGGACTTTGGCGTGCTTGCTGGCTGACATGGGAGCTGATCACCTCGGTAAGAGCATTCGTCTCTAGCGCGGCCGCGATGCGATCGGCCCGGACGGCACCTCGCGCGCGACGACGCGCAATCTACATGCCTTCAGCGCTCTGCGACATACTTCATCGTCCGGCGCGTCACTGGCGGCGCATAGAGCACCTTGCGATGGCCGAGACCCTCGAAAGCCGCGAGCTCGGCCGCCGGCGCCGCCGCGACGATCTGCTCGGCGTGCGCGAACGGCACCTCGTCGTCGTCGCGGCTGTGGATCACGAGCACCGGAAAACGGCAGGACTTCAGCAGCTCGACGGCCGAGAATGTGGCCAGCGGCCGGTGCCCGACACGACAGATGTGCGCCTCGTACGCGCGTTGCGCGGCCGGCGTGAGGCCGAGCGTACGACCGAAATCCAAGGTCATGTCCCCCAGACGATTGGGCGTCGCGACCAGCACCATCTTCTGGAACGCCGCGGTGTGCGGCATCGGCGGACCGCCTTCGGCGACGAGCAGGGCGACCAGGCCACCGAAGCTGTGGGCGACAACCGCGTCGAAGGGACCGAGAGCATCGACCACACGAAGCATCGCGCGCGCGCACGCCGCGAGATTCGTGCACCTTCCCGCGGACTTGCCGTGCGCCGGGAAATCGAAGGCCACGACCCGAAAGCCCGACCGGCGCAGTGGCTCGGTGAAGGCCATCATGAACGAGGCCTCGCTCGTCCAGCCGTGCACGAGGAGCACGGCGCCGCGCGCCGGTGTCACATCGGGCTCGAAGACATAGGCCTGCAGGTCCGCCTCGCGGTTGCGTACGCGCACCAGCCCCGCATTGCGCAAATGGTATCGGGCGCGCGCCGAGAGCTCCTGATGATTTTCAGGCCAGCGTGGCCACTGCCGCGGCGTGCAGAACCGCCGGAAGGCCAGATCGCCGGCCCGGTTGGGTGCGATCCGGCTCAAAGCCGCCAGTTCGGCGGCAGATCCTCTGGCGACACTTCCATCCATCGTTCGGAATGCGGCGTGACTCTGGAACGCGTCCATCGAGTGTGGAGATCGTACTCTACCTGTTCGACCAGGAAGCGTGATTCACGACTTCGACAGTCCCTCGCCTGCGAGACCAGCGAGGTCGCTCGCACTCTAGGCGCTCGCCAGCCGCCCTGACGATAATGCTACCTGCGTGGTAAATGCTCCGCCACTGCGGAGGGGCGCGGCAAACCCCGAGTCCGAGGGCCCGACGACCCTCGGACGCCCGAGAAGGGCGAGGAAACCTCGTGTGCCGGCCGACTACTCGATGACGCTGTCGCTGGACTGCTCCGCGCGCGTGCGCTCCAGCTCCGTGACGATCGTCATGAGATCGGCCAGGAACTGCTCGCGCTGCTTGGGCGGCAGAGGACTGAGAAGCCGCTCGTCCACGCGCAACGCGACGGGCTCGGCTGCCTTCAGAACACGCCAGCCTTCCTCCGAGAGCCGCACCGCGTAGGCGCGGGCGTCCTCCTTGGTACGGCGGCGCTGCAGCAGGCCCTTCTTGAGCATTCGACGCACAACGTCAGCGAGTGTCGAACGGTCGATGCCTGTCCGCTCGACCAATCCCGTCTGGCTCAGACCCTCATTCTGCGCAACCGTCAGCAAAACCGCATACTGCCGGGGCGTCAGCTCGTCTCGGGTCATCTCTTTCGCGAAGACCTCGCCAGCGCATTGACCCACCCGATGCAGCAAATGCACGGGCGACGTCTCGAGTCGGCTATGTATCTGTTCCCGCTTCATATCACTCTTCAGTGTATACGTTGGTTGGCCATGATGGCTGGATCGCGGTTCGAACTCGGCACCGAAGCCTCTCGAAAGCGTAAAATCTCCACCCACAATCCGATGAAAATACGATGCATGGCCCCAGGTCCACTGAAATCGAACTCCACGTGTCGGAATTGTCAGTTTTTCACATGTCGTTGTGCCGATTCAGGACAGCAGCGCAGGCTCTTCGCACCTAAGGTTGCGCCTGCGCGGCCTTAGGAACAAATGCTCGCTGAGCACCTGCGAAACGCTCGCTGCGACCCTGCGCGTGAAGCCATCGTGTCAGAGGGATGAAAGCGCGCCAAATCACTAAATCGTCAGGCCTAGTCGTAAATCTCCGGTCCGGCGCCTGACGAGCCGTCAGGACTGCAACTGCAAGCGCAGCGCCGCAGCTGTTGCGATCGGCGCCAGGGCCACCGACGCGAGCGACAGCGCCGTCAGGATGAGGAAGGCGCTCTGGAAGCCGGGCATGCCCGAGACGGCCGCACCCATGGCCGAGATGCCGAAAACCAGCGTCGGGACGTAGAGAGGCATGATGATCAGCGCCACCAGCAACCCCGCGCGTCGGGCCCTGAGCGTCAGCGCCGCGCCGACACTTCCGATGAAGCTGACCGCCGGCGTTCCCGCCAGCATGGTCGCCAGCAGCACACCGTAGGCATCGAGCTCGAGATTGAGCAGCAGGCCAAGCACCGGAGCAGCCAGCACCAGCGGGATGACCGTAGAAATCCAGTGCGCAAGGCACTTCGCGGTGACGACCAGCTCGAGCGGCAGCGGCCCCATGGCGATCGCCTCGATCGAGCCGTCCTCGGAATCGCTTTCGAACAGTCTGCCCATGGACAGCAGCGCCGCGAGTAGCAACGCCACCCACAATACGCCGGGCGCCATGCGGGTCAGCAGTGCGAGATCCGCCCCGACGCCGAACGGCAGAACCGAGACCACCACGAGATAGAAGCCGAGCGCCGTGCCGACGGCGCCCCCCTCGCGCCAGGCGAGCGAGAGGTCGCGCCGGAGCAGCGCCAGGAACGCCGTCATGGTCCGACCTCCGCGCTCGGCGCCGGCTCGAGCGCCCATTCGCGGGCCTTGGCGAGACCAAGTGGCAGGTGCGTCGCCGCCAGCACGAGGCCGCCGGCGGCCAGATGGGCGTCGATCGCCTCGGCGACCAGCAGGCGGCTGGCCTGATCCAGTGAAACGGTCGGTTCATCCAACAGCCACAGCGGCCGCGGAGCCACGAGCAGGCGGGCCAGTGACAGACGCCGCTTCTGGCCGGCGGAGAGATAGGCCGCCGGGATCTCTGCCAGGGCGTCGAGGCGAAAACGCTCCAGCGCCGCCCAGGCGGCTTGCCCGGAGCCGCCCAGGAAGTCGGCCCAGAACCGGGCGTTCTCCGCGACGGTCAGGCCCGGTTTCACGGCATTCAGGTGGCCCACATAATGCGCCTGCTCGGCCAGATCGCGCGCGTCGTCGCCGCCGTCCAGCGATACCACGCCGCTCAGAGGCGGCAGCAGGCCGGCAACCGTCCGGATGAGGGTCGTCTTGCCGGCGCCGTTGGGACCGGTCAGCACCAGCGCTTCCCCGGCGGCCACGGTAAACGACACACCGTGCAGGATCGTGCGTCCCCCGCGCACGGCCACGAGCTCATCAATAATCAGCTTCACAGACGACGGCCCTCGATTACCGGGCGGCGCTGTGGAGTTTTTCGGTGGCCCGGCGCCGAGACGGACTATATAAGGCGCGTTATACGGCGCGCCGCTGCCGTGTGGCCAGCTCCCTCCTCAGCCCACCATCGGCCCCCGCCAGAGATCCACAACCATCCGACCACGTTCCAGGGAGACCGCAGGTCATGAGCCTCACCCCAGTCTCGCTCGACAGCTTCAAGTGCCGCAAGACACTGACTGTCGGCAGCCGTACCTACGAATATTTCAGCCTTCCCGACGCGGAGAAGAACGGCCTCGCCGGCGTCTCCAAGCTGCCCTACTCGCTCAAGGTTCTGCTCGAGAACCTGCTGCGC
>JAGRKR010000438.1:0-5238 GCA_020442225.1 Hyphomicrobiaceae bacterium
GCGGCTCGAGGAGGAGAAGGCGGCGCTCGCCGGCGATATCCGCGACGTTTTCAACGAGGCCAAATCGATGGGCTTCGACGTCAAGGTGCTGCGGCAGATCATCCGGCTGCGCAAGAAGAGCAAGACGGATCGCGACGAGGAAGAGGCCATCCTGGAGACCTACATGCACGCGCTCGGCATGCTCGACCAGACGATGATGGCCGCCGAATAGCTCTCACCTGCCGTCCCGTCCCATGCCGGGACGGGGCTCGGCCGGCTGCCGACGCGATCTGCGCACGCGATCGTCTCGCTGTGCGCTGCGGTTCTCGGCGATGCGCCGGCTCTAGCGTCCCTCCGCCAGCGGGTAACCGTCCTCGCCGAGCACGGCAATGCGCACCATGTTCGTTGCGCCGGGAGAGCCGAGCGGCACGCCGGCCGTGACCACGACACCTTCGCGGGTCTTGGCGAATCCTTCCTCGAAGGAGATGCGGCAGGCCTTGCGTACCATGTCCGCGAGGTTCTCGGGGTCCTTGGTTAGGACGCCGTGCAGGCCCCAGACCAGTGCCAGCCGCCGGCTCGTCGCCACGACGGGCGTCAGGGCGAGCACCGGCAAGCCCGGTCGTTCACGGGCGACGCGCAGCGCCGTCGATCCCGTCGCCGTATAGCAGATGATCGCCGAGAGCTTCAGCGTGTCGGCGATCGTGTGCGCGGCCGCCGCAATGGCATCGGCGCCGGTGGCCTGGCGCGGAATCTGTGTGGCATGGACGAGTACGCTGTAGCCGGCATCGTTCTCGACCTCGATGGCGATGCGGTCCATCGTGCCGACCGCCTCGAGGGGATGCTTGCCTACCGCCGACTCGGCGGAAAGCATGATGGCGTCGGCGCCGTCGAAGACCGCCGTCGCCACGTCCGAGACCTCGGCGCGCGTGGGCACGGGCGCGGTGATCATGCTCTCGAGCATCTGCGTTGCGATCACCACCGGCTTGCCGGCGGCGCGCGAGCGACGCGTGATCTCCTTCTGCAGCCCCGGCACCTTCTCGACCGGCATCTCGACGCCGAGATCGCCACGGGCCACCATGATCCCATCCGAATTGGCGATAATCGCCTCGAGGTCCGCGATGGCGGCGGGCTTCTCGATTTTTGCCATCAGCGCGGCCTGCCCGGCGACCAGCTCGCGCGCTTGCAGCATGTCGTGGCCGCGCTGCACGAACGACAGCGCGATCCAGTCCACGCCGAGCTCGAGCGCACAGGCGAGGTCGACCCGGTCCTTGTCGGTGATGGGGCTGATCGGCAGGAGCGTATCGGGCAGCGACACGCCCTTGCGGCTCGCGAGCGTGCCCGCCACCTCCACCGTCGCGTCGATGTGGTCGGCCGACTTGGCCTTGACCCGCATCTTGACCTTGCCGTCGTCGAGCAGCAGCGTGTGGCCCGGCTCGACCGCCTCGAAGATGTTGGCATGGGGCAGATACACGCGCTCGCGCGTGCCGGGCGTCTGCTGGCGATCGAAGCGGAAGGCCTGGCCCCCGGCAAGCTGGACCTGGCCGCCCTGCAGCTCACCGACCCGGAATTTCGGACCTTGCAGGTCGCACAGGATGCCGACGGGGCGACCGTGCTTCTGCTCGACGGCGCGCACCGCGGCATGGAGCTGGCGCACGCTGTCGTGCGGCGTGTGGCTCATGTTGATGCGGAAGACGTCGACGCCCTGCAGAAACAGTCGTTCGATCATCTCGGGCGACGACGAGGCCGGGCCGAGCGTTGCCAGGATCTTGACCCGGCGGTTGCGTCTCATCGTCCCTTGCCTCCTTGCGTCGGTTGGTCGGAAAGCTGCACGGTCCAGTCACGCTGATCGCCCGTGTCGACCTCGAAGAAGCCCGCCGACTTGTACCCGTACTTCTCGCACTCCCGCACCTGACGCAAGAGAAACGACCTCGATGCCGTGCACATGACGTTCTTGCCGGCCCATTCGCCGCTGCGATCGTAGTCGATCGCGTGGATATAGTAGAAGCGGCTCGCCAGGATGCCCTTGAGGAGGGTCTCGCACGTCTGCGGCGGGATGTTCCACCAGCCTTCCGTGGCCCAGCCCTTCGTGTCCCGATAGCCGATGGCGACGCCGATGCGGCTGCTGGTGGCGTTGCAGATCTTGAGATCGGCCAGCGCCGGCGCGCCGGAAGCGAGCAAGAATATCACGGCCATCGCCCACGGCTGCGCCGCACGGGCGATGGCGCTCCGTCGCGGGCCTGCAGGCGCCGCCATCCTCGATCGTCGGCCATGAGCTCGGCAGGTCATGAAAGGAAACCGATTGAAGGTCTTGCTCGGCGCGTGGCCGATCAGGCTGGGTCGATGAGTATCGCGCGGAAATCGTTGACGTTCGTTTGCGTCGGTCCCTTGATCACGAGGTCTCCGACCGACCTGAAGAACCCCGTCGAATCGTTGTTGTCGAGGAACTTCGCGGCATCGAGATGGCATGCCGACGCCCGTGCCAGGGTGGTGGCATCGACGATGGCGCCGGCGGGGTCGTCGACCCGGCCCGAGCCACCGTCGGTTCCGTCGGTATCCGCCGCGAGGGCCGCGATCCCCGCTGCCCCCTCGAGCGCGATCGCCAGTGCAAGGGCGTATTCCTGATTGGGGCCTCCCTCGCCCGTCCCGCGGAGCGTCACGGTCACCTCTCCGCCCGACAGGAGCGCCACGCGCTCGCCGCGCGCCAGGCTCTCCCGGGCGAGGCTGGCATGATGCCTGGCCAACTCGCGCGCTTCGCCCTCCAGGGCGTCGCCTATGATCACCGGGCGGTAGCCGAGCGTGGCCGCAAGCCGGGCCGCTGCCTCGAGCGACGCCTGGGGGCGCGCGACCAGCACGAAGCGGGACCGGTCGAGCTCGGTCGCGCCGGGCTTGGGCGTCTCGTTCGCCGCATCGCCGAGGGCGCGCGCCACGGCGGGGTCGAGGTCGATGGCGTAGTGGGCGAGGATGGCGCGTGCATCGGCGAGCGTGGTCGGATCTGCAACCGTCGGGCCGGAGCCGATCGTCGCCGGGTCGTCGCGGGGGACGTCGGAGATGGCGAGCGTTACGACCTCGGCCGGATGGGCGGCGACGGCAAGTCGTCCGCCCTTGATCCGCGACAGGTGCTTGCGCACGGTATTCATTTCGTCGATGCGGGCGCCGGAGCCGAGCAGCTTGCGTGTGAGCGCCTGCTTGCCCGCGAAGTCCAGTCCGGCCACGGGTGCCGACCACAGCGCCGAGGCCCCGCCCGAGAGCAGGACCAGCACGAGATCTTCGGCGGTGGCGGCGCCGGCGAGCGCCAGCGTCCGTTCGGCGGCGCGCTGGCCGGCCGTGTCCGGCACGGGATGGCCGGCCTCGACGACCTCGATGCGTCGTGTCGCAAGGCCATAGCCGTGGCGGGTGGTGACCATGCCGCTCAGCCGCTCGTAGCCGGGATCGCCCTCGTAGTGGGCCTCCGCGGCCTGCGCCATGGCGGCTGCTGCCTTGCCGGCGCCGAGCACGATCAGCCGGCCGGTCGGCGGGATCGCAGGCAGATGGGGCGCCAGGCAGACGTCGGGGCGCGCCACCGAGATCGCGGCATCGAGGAGGGCGTGGAGCGTCTTGCGCGCTGGCGTTTCCAAGTCTCTCCTCCATAACATGGCCGCACCGCTGGGCATCGGGGCACAGCGTGCCGAGCCGCCGTTTTGCGGGATCGCTCCACAACCGTCAAGCAGGCCCGGACCACGCGCCCGGCAGGTCGGTGACCGCGTCGGCGACGCGTGCCGCCGCGCGTGGTTGGGACACCCGCCACGGCTGCATGGTCGCAGCCCGCGGGGCGATCTGGCCTTGCCTCGAGGACGCGCCTATATTGGCGCGCATGAACGAATCGGCTCCGACTGTCTTGCCCGCGCTGCCATGCCCGGACGAGACGTTCGATGTGATCGGCGGGGCGGCGGATGCCGGCGTGGTGCTCATCTGCGATCACGCCGCGAACGCATTTCCGCCGGGCTACGGCACGCTAGGCTTGCCGGAGCGCGAGCTGTTGCGCCATATCGCCTACGACATCGGCGCGGCCTCGGTGACGCGCCAGCTCGCCGCCGCCCTTGGTGCGCCGGCCATTCTCTCGCGCTATTCGCGTTTGCTCGTCGACCTCAATCGCGGCGCCGACGACCCCACGCTCATCATGCGCATTTCCGACGGCGCTGTCGTGCCGGGCAATCGCCATCTCGACGATGCCGAGCGGCAACATCGCCTCGAGCGGTTCTATCTGCCATATCACCGGGCGCTGGCGCGCATCGTCGAGCGATCCCTGGCCTCGGGCGTTCCCCCGGTCCTGCTCTCGATCCACACGTTCACGGAGTCCTGGAAGGGGGTTCCGCGGCCCTGGCACGCGGGCGTGCTGTGGGATCGCGACAAGAGGTTCGCGCGTCCGCTGCTCGAGCACCTTTATGCGGACGGAACGCTGATTGTCGGCGACAACGAGCCCTACCGTGGCGGTCTGATCGGAGACTGCATGGATCAGCACGGGACAAGCCGCGGCCTGGCGCACGCGATCATCGAGATCCGGCAGGACCTCGTGCGTGATCTCCACGGCCAGACCGTGTGGGCCGACCGGATTTCCGCGATCATGCGTGATATCCTGGCGGATGGCGGTCTGCGGGCGACGCTGCATTCCATCCAGCATTTCGCGCCGGGGCGGCCCGAGGAAACAGGCCACCTGATCGACGACCGCTGAGACGCGGACAGCATGAAAGCGTGGAGCGAGCATTCATGACGAAACTCGACAAGACGACCGAGACCGAGCTCGAGGCGGCAGTTTTTCGCCGTCTGCGCGACCATCTCAGGAACCGCACGGACGTGCAGAACATCGATCTCATGAACCTCGCCGGCTTCTGCCGCAATTGCCTCTCGAACTGGTATCAGGATGCGGCCAAGGAGAAGGGCGTGAGCCTCGAGAAGACCGAGGCTCGGGAGATCGTCTACGGCATGCCGTACGACGACTGGAAGGCCAAGCATCAGCGCGAGGCGACCGAGGACCAGCTCAAATCGTTCGAGAAGTCGCGCCCGAAGGAGCATTGAGGGCGGCTGCGGCGCTGGGAGGGCAAGCCTAGCCAATGTCGGCCGCCAGCCGGTCGAGCTGAGTGAGGATCAGCGCGATGTCGCGATCCCGTGCCAATTGATGCTCGCCGTCCTTGACGAGCGTGACCTCGACGTCGAGGCCGGCCAGCCGCTCCGCAATTTCGAGGCTCGTTTGCCAGGGAACATCCTGGTCTTTCTGGCCGTGGA
>JAGRKR010000438.1:5336-6459 GCA_020442225.1 Hyphomicrobiaceae bacterium
TCCGGCACGAGCACACGACCCGTGGCGGACAACTGCTGGCGCTGCACGTCGCTGAACAGCTTCTCGTGCACGTGCGCCGTGAAATCCGCCGCCGTGGCGATGCCGAGCAGACCCGCGACCCGCTCGGGTCGCCGCAGGGCGACGAGTAGCGCGATCCAGCCGCCGAGACTGGAGCCGACTAGGATTTGCGGCCCGTCGGCGACGTGATCGAGGATATGCAAGGCGTCGTCGAGCCAGTGGCCTATGGTGCCGGCCTCGAACTGCCCGTCGGAATGGCCATGCCCGGAATAATCGAAGCGCAGGCAAGCGCGCCCCGTCTCACGGCAGTGCGCCTCGATGGCGAGCGCCTTGGCGCCGTGCATGCTCGAGCGGAAACCGCCGAGGAACATGACGCCGGGCCCCGTCCCCGGGCGTTTGACGTGTGCCAGTCGCTGTCCGTCCCGGCACTCCTGGTAGTGGATGTCCTGCGCCATGGCGTGGCTGCCCCGCTCTCGACCTTGCCGAGCACTCTAGACGGCGGGCCTGTGACTGAAAAGGCTGAGCCAGGGCGCGGCGGCGCCATTTGTCAGGCCGCGCCGTCCTTCATCAGGCTTCTCAGCTTCGCGAGGCGCGCCAGGCGCTCGGGCTCGCGCTCGCGATAGAGGCGCTGCGTGTCGACCATGTAGTCGCGCACGAGAGGCGAGGCGTCGCGTGTCTTGGAGAGCTGCATGTGGAAGACGAGCTGGCTGCCCGTGCGGAACATCATCTCGGCGCTCACCAGATAGAACTCCCACATCCGGCAGAAGCGGTCGTCGTACATGGCGCGGACCTTGTCGCGGTTCGCTTCGAAGCGGTCCGACCAGTGCTTCAGCGTGTCGGCGTAGTGCACGCGCAGGAACTCGAGATCGCTCACCCAAAGCGAATTCTGCTCGACCGCCGTGAAGACCTCCGAGAGCGCCGGTGAGTAGGCGCCCGGGAAGATGTACTTCCTGAGCCATGGGCTCGCGGTGCCGGGCGGGCTCATGTGGCCGATGGAGTGCAGGAGCATGACGCCGTCGTCGGCGAGCAGCGCATTCACCTTGGCGAAGAACTCATTGTAGTGATGCACGCCGACATGCTCGAACATGCCGACCGAGACGATGCG
>JAGRKR010000439.1 GCA_020442225.1 Hyphomicrobiaceae bacterium
GTGAGCTGCGACAGCATGGCGCCCGGTTCTTGATCCGCCTCAAGGCGCCGGCGAGAGAGATCCGTTCAAGTAGCGTCCGTGTGCTGGCCCGGTGTGCGGCCAGTGTCCGGAAATCGGGGATCTCGCATGAAATACATGGAGCTTTTCAACACCGATCCGCTGGCGCAGATCGCACTCGTGGGCTTGGCGCTCGTCATCGTCGTGACAGTGCTGGTGTTCGGCTTCCTCATGACCCGCAAGAACGATCGCGCCCGTCGCTGACGACCGACCACCGCAGTACCGCTCCGGCGTCCGGAATGGCCCGGCCCGTCCTCCGTTCTCGCTCCGGAGCGTGAGTGGGCGCACCCGGGCCAGCAGCCGCGCTCAGATGATCTCGTCCTCGTCAAGAATCGGCTCCGTCGGCGCGGCATCGCGCTCGCGCGGCGTGCTGTCGAGTTCCGCCGACCACGCGATATGGAACAGCGCGTCGCCCATGTTGACCACAGGCAGCGTCGTGCGGCCGATGATGATGCCACGCCGCGGTGCGCGCACCTCCGTCTCCGAGCTTTCGTAGGGATTTGTGATGACCCCTATGAGCTCGCCTTCGCCGACAGCCTCGCCGATCCGCTTGGCCGAGCTCAGCACGCCGCCCTCCGGCGCGCGTATCCATTTGCTCGCATTGGCGAGCAGGGGATCGCGCAGGCGCTCGCTCTGAGCGGGCTGTGCGGCCCGGCGCGGGTCCACGAGCATGCCGATATGGTGCATGACGCCGAGAATGCCGTCGAGACCGGCACGGATGGCATACTCGTCAAAGCGCAGGCCCTCGCCGCCCTCGTAGACCAGTACGTCGACGCCGATCTCGCGCGCAGCCTTGCGCAGGGAGCCCGAGCGCTCGTCCGATCGCACCAGCACCGGCGCCGCGAAGGCATTGGCGAGCGCCAGGCTCGACGGAAACTGGAAAGCGCTTCGGATCTGGGGAAGGTTGACCCGATGCACGGCCGCGGTGTGCAGATCGATGCCAAGCGTGGCGCGACGAACGACTTCGGTCATGAAGAGATGCGCCAGCCGCGCCGCCAGCGAGCCGTTGGGGGAGCCTGGAAATGACCGATTGAGATCGCGACGATCCGGCAGATAGCGCGACCTGCCGATGAACCCGTAGGCGTTGACGATCGGCACGCACAGAACGGTGCCAGCGAGATCGCCCGGCTGGAGCATCTTGAGCAGGCGTCGCGTGATCTCGACCCCGTTGATCTCGTCGCCATGAACGGCGGCGGACACGAACAGGGTCGGCCCCTCGTCGGCGCCATGCACGACCTGCACAGGCAGCGATACCGGCGTCAGGTTCGACAAGCGCGACAGCGGCAGGGCCACGGACCGCCAGGTGCCCGCCGGCACGCTCTCACCCCCGATTTCGAACGGCTCTCGCATGGCTCGATGTCGCCTCTCGCGCGCCGGGCGCTCTCAGCTCGTCAACACGTCAATTCGTCAACTCGGGCAGGTTCCTGAAGAGCTCGAGCGCTTCCGGATTGGCCAGCGCCTCCCGGTTCTTCACATCGCGACCATGCACGATGTCACGAACCGCGAGCTCGGTGATCTTGCCCGACTTGGTGCGCGGAATGTCCTTCACCGCGACGACCCGCGC
>JAGRKR010000440.1 GCA_020442225.1 Hyphomicrobiaceae bacterium
CAGCGACCAGCTCTCGTACTGGGCGGCCAGCGCCAGGAAGACGAACAAGACGCTGAGCGCGAAGATGTAATAGCCGGCGCGTCCGACCCGCGCCTCCTGGAAGGACAGGTCCGTCCACTCGAAGCCGATGCCTTCGGGCAGCGTGCGCTTGGCAAGCGCGGCCATGATCTCGAGGCCCTGGCCGGAGCTGACGCCAGGGGCGGTGCGGCCGTTGATCTCGACGGTCGGGAACAGGTTGTAGCGCGGCACCCGCTCGGGGCCGGAGATCTCGCGGAACGTAACCACCGAGCCGAGCGGCACCATCTGGCCGTCGGCGTTCCTGACGCGCAGGCGTTTGACGTTCTCCTGGTTCAGTCGGTAGATCGCGTCGGCCTGGGCCGTCACGCGGTAGGTGCGGCCGAACAGGTTGAAGTCGTTGACGTAGGCCGAGCCCATGTAGATGCGCAGCGTCTCGAAGATGCTCGACAGCGGCACCTTGAGCATCTGCGCGCGCACGCGGTCGACGTCGATGTAGACCTGTGGCGTGTTGGTCGAGAAGGTCGTGAAGGTGCCGATGATGCCCGGCGTCCTGTTGGCGGCGGCGATCAGGTCGAAGGCGGCGGCGGCCAGCCGGTCGGTGCCGAGCCCGGCGCGATCCTGCAGGCGCATCGAGAAGCCGCCGGAGCTGCCGACGCCGCGCACCGGTGGCGGGATGATGACGATGATGCGCGCCTCCTGGATGACGCCGAGCCGCTTCCTGAGCTCGGCTGCCAACGCCTCCTGGGTCTGTCCCTTGGTGGCGCGTTCGGCATGTGGCGCCATGACGGCGAAGATCGCGCCGGCGTTCGTCGCGTTCGTGAAGGTCGCGCCGGAGCGACCGGCATAGCCCGAGGTGTGCACGAAGCCCGGTGTGGAGAGGATGATCTCCTGGGCGCGACGCACCACCGCGTCGGTGCGGTCGAGGGCGGCTCCGGGCGGGAGTTGCAGCGAGACGATCAGCACGCCGCGATCGAGCGTCGGAATGAAGCCCACCTGCAGATGTGTCATCAGCCAGGCGGTGGCGCCGATGAGCCCGGCATAGATGATGAGGGTCAGCCAGCGGACGCGGATCGCCAGCCGCACCAGCCTGGCGTGGCCGCGGGCCAGGGCGTCGAAAGCCGCATTGAAGGCCCGGAAGAAGGCGTTGATGGGCCGCATCAGCAGGGACTGGTGCGCGCCTGCGGCGTGGCGCTTCAGCAGGATGGCGGAGAGTGCCGGGCTCAGCGTCAGCGAGACGATGGCAGAGATGACGGTGGCCGTGGCGATGGTCACCGCGAACTGACGGTAGAACTGGCCGGTGATGCCGCCGACGAACGCCGTCGGGATGAAGACGGCCGAGAGCACGAGAGCGATGGAAATGACGGGGCCGCCGACCTCGGTCATCGTGGCGCGGGCGGCCTCGATGGGCGACAGCCCCTCCGAGAGGCGCCGCTCGACGTTCTCCACGACGACGATGGCGTCGTCGACGACGATGCCGACCGCCAGCACGAGGCCGAACAGCGTAAGGGTATTGATCGAGAACCCCAGCGCCGACATGACGGCGAAGGTACCGATGAGCGACACGGGGATGGCGATCACGGGAATGACCGAGGCACGCCAGGTCTGGAGGAAGAGCAGCACGACGAGGACGACGAGCCCGATGGCTTCGAGAATGGTGATGTTGAGGGCTTCGATCGAGACCCGGATGAACTCGGTCGGGTCGTAGATGATGTCGTAGGAGAGCCCCTTCGGGAAATCCCTGGCGATCTCCTTCATCCTCGCGCGGATGGCATCGGCCGTGCCGAGCGCGTTGGAGCCCGGCTGCTGGGTGATGACGAAGACGACGGCGGGCTGGCGGTCGAGATAGCCGTAGGTGAGATAGTTGAGCGCGCCGAGCTCCACGCGCCCGACGTCGCGCACGCGCACGACGCGGCCGTCAGCGCCGGACTTGAGCACGATGTTCTCGAACTCGCTCGGCTGCACGAGCCGGCCCTTGAGCTGGAGCGAGACCTGGAAGGCGGAGCGGGTGGCAATCGGCGGTTCGCCGAGCGCGCCGCCCGCGACCTGGACGTTCTGCGCCCGCAGCGCCGCCAGCACATCCTCAGCCGTCATGCCGAGGGCGGCGATGCGCTCGGGATCGAGCCAGATGCGCATGGAGTACTCGCGCGCACCGAACATGTTCACCGAGCCGACGCCATCCACGCGTGCCAGCCGGTCGGTGACCTGCAGCAGTCCGTAGTTCGAGATGTAGACCTGATCATAGGTGCTGTCCGGCGAGTAGAGATGCACGACGAGCAGCAGGTCGGGCGAGTTCTTGCGCGTGGTGACGCCGACGCGGCGCACCTCCTCCGGCAGGCGGTTCACGGCGGTGGCGACGCGGTTCTGTACGAGCACCTGCGCCTTGTCGAGATCCGTGCCGATCTCGAATGTGACGGTGAGCGTCAGGTTCCCGTCGCTGGTGGACTGAGAGTACATGTAGAGCATGCCGTCGACGCCGTTGATCTCCTGCTCGAGCGGCGTGGCGACGGTGTCCGCGACGGTCTGCGCGCTCGCACCGGGGAACTGGGTGGTCACCACGATGGTCGGCGGTACGATCTCGGGAAACTGCGTGAGCGGCAGCGACCAGTAGGCGATGGCGCCGATGATGGTGATGAACAGAGAGACGACCGCCGCGAAAATCGGTCGGACGATGAAAAAATGGCTGAGCTTCATGGCCGTGCCGGGCGTGGGGTGGCGCCGCTGGTCTCTTCGGTGACCTTGATGGTCTCACGCTTGGGAGTGACCTTGACGCCGGGGCGGGCGCGCACCAGCCCCTTGACGATGATCCAGTCGGTCGGTCGCAGGCCCGTGCGCACGACCCTGAGGCCACCGACCACGGGACCGAGCGTCACGGCCCGGCGCGCCACGACGCCGATCTCGTTCACGACATAGACGAATTTTTTGGTCTGGTCGGTGCCGATGGCGGCGTCGGGCAGCAGCAGGGCGGTATAGCGCTCGGAACCGACGACGCGGACGCGGGCGAACATGCCCGGCGAGAAGAGGCTGCTGGGGTTGTCCAGGATCGCGCGCACGCGCATCGTGCCGGTGCCGAGATCGAGCCGGTTGTCGATGAAGTCGATGCGGCCCTTGTGGGGGAATCCCTTCTCGTCCTGAAGCGCCAGCTCGACAGGTGTGCCCTTCTCGGCTGCACTGGCCTTGCTGCCGCTGCGGGTGAGGCGCACGTACTTCAGGTAGTCGGACTGACTGACGTCGAAATAGAACTGGATGGGATCGAGCGTCACCAGCGTCGTCAGCAGCGTGCCGGTCGCCGAGCCGCCGCTGACGTAGTTGCCGACGCTGACCAGATGCCGGCTGACACGCCCGGTAAAGGGTGCGGTGACCTTGGTGAACTCGACATCGAGCTCTGCCGATTTGACCTTTGCTTCCGCGATCTTCACCGCGGCGGCGGCATCGCGCCCGGCATTGACGCGCTGATCGAAGACGACGTCGGACATCGTCTTGCGCTCCACCAGGGGGCGGCCGCGCTTCACTTCCTTGGCGGTGTATTCGGCGCGTATGCGGGTAGCTTCGAGCTCGGCCCGCACCTGGGCCAGCACGCGCTCGAACGGGCGGGGATCGATCGTGAAGAGAAGATCGCCCTTCTTGACGATCTGACCGTCCACGAAATGCACGCCGGTAAGGTAGCCGGACACACGTGCGCGCAATTCCACGGTGTCCACGGCATCGAAGCGGCCGACGTACTCGTCCCACTCCAGAATGCTGCGCGAAGCCGGCTGTGCCACGGTGACGATCGGCAAAATCGGCGGTGCCGGTGACTTCGCCGGATTTGCCGTCGGTCGGTCACATCCGGCGAGGATCGTCGCGACGACGAGACCGGCAAGGATCAACAGCGCTTTGCCACGCGCGAGCTCAAATGCCATAGGACGCCAATCGCTTCACTTGCGGATACCTTGCACACACCGAGGCACACACCGTGCTCGCTGGCGTCCCGCCGAGGGACCGGCGCCGCGAGGCCGGCTTCTCCCGATCTTCGACCCGGTCGAGACGCAAGGCTCTCGACGAGCCGTAAGCCAGGGGCCGCCGATGAGACCTCGAACGGCGTCGCGACAGGAAGCTCGATGGAAGCGCTCTGCGCCGCCATCTCGAGCGAGCGACCCTAGCAGATCAGGCCAAGCATGTCATGGCGCGCACCTGCGGGCGTCCCGTCGCACTCACGGCAACGTGATGGCAGGGCGTCCGTCGCGATGGAGCCGCTACCGCGTAATGACGATCCGCGACTGCTGCTTGCCCCGGCCGCTGACCAGATTGAACAGGGTAGCGGCATGCCCCGGCGCGAGCCTGATGCAACCATGGGAGGCGCGGCGGCCGAGGGCGCGCGTGGCGTAGGTGCCGTGGATGGCATAGCCGCCCCGGAAGAAGATCGCATTGGGCATGGGGGAATTGTAATACTTGCGGGAGTACCACCGCTTCTCCAGCCGCTGCGGGCGATAGCTGCCGGTGGGCGTCACGTAGCCGCGCCGCGCGGTGGAGACGGGCCAGGAGTAGCGGAGGTGGCCGTCGACGTAGACCTTCATGCGCTGCGATGACAGATCGACCTTGGCCACGACGCTCGCCGCCGCAGCGCCGGAGCCTGCGATCAGCAGTCCGATCGTCAGGGCAAGTCCACGAGAGAACATCCGCAACATACTCGATACCCCCACACTTGACATGCGGTTGAAGCTGTCCCTGAGCTTGACCGCATGAGCCTACGCAATCATTAACTCATATCGGTCTGTCAGGGGCTGGATCAACCGCTCTGCGAGAACTCTCCGGAGGTGTCGTTCTTCTGCCTCAGTGCGGCCAGCGCGCGTTCGCGCGCCGCGGCATGTGCGACGATGGGTTCGGGATAGGTGCCGGAGCCGGGCGCGAGGCCGGCATCGGCGCGCGTCGCGGCACTCGCTTCCCAGGGCGCATGCAGGACGTCCGTCGGCAGGCGCGCGAGCTCCGGCAGCCAGCGGCGCACGTAGGCTCCGTCGGGATCGAATTTGCGGCCCTGCATGATCGGATTGAAGATGCGGAAGTAGGGCGCTGCGTCGGCGCCGCAGCCGGCGACCCATTGCCAGCCGCAGACGTTGTTGGCGAGGTCGGCATCGACGAGGGTGTCCCAGAACCAGGCTTCGCCCGCCTGCCAGGGGATGAGCAGGTGCTTGACCAGGAACGAGGCCACGACCATGCGCACGCGATTGTGC
>JAGRKR010000441.1 GCA_020442225.1 Hyphomicrobiaceae bacterium
GCAGATGGGCAGCGCGCCCTATCTCGGCGGCGGCTTCGGTCATTTCTACGCCTACGCGCCGGCCAAGATGGAGTACCCCATCAACCGCTTCGCCATGGAGACCAAGCGCCAGCTCGACGTGCTCGACCGGCATCTCGCAAACCACGCATTCATGGCCGGGGACGAGTATTCCATCGCCGACATGGCCATCTGGCCCTGGTACGGCGCGCTCGTGAAGGGGCTGCTCTACGGTGCCGGCGAGTTCCTCGATGTCACCAGCTATGCGCACGTCGTGCGCTGGACGGATGCCATCGCCGCGCGGCCGGCGGTGAAGCGCGGGCGCATGGTCAATCGCATTTCGGGCGATCCGGCGAGCCAGCTCCACGAGCGCCACGACGCCAGCGATTTCGACACGCGCACCCAGGACAAGCTGCAAGCCTAGAAGCGCGTGATGTGGTCCTTCGAGGCTGCCGCACGCCGGGCCGCTCTTTGCCCTTGATTGCGGTCAAGGCGTGGGATTGCCGGCTGTCGCAAGCTTCTGCGCATCGCGGCGCTGTCCCCGTGCCGGTGGCCCCTCGTCGGGGTGGCAGTGGCCTCGCCGAGCATCCGTCGAGGAAGAGCATGACCACGCACCACGTCCATCCCGGCCTGACGGCTGACGAGCATATCCGGCTCGAATGCCTGCGGGTCGCCCTGTCGTACGGCGCCTTTGCGCTCGATGTGGCCAAGAGCCAGGGGCGGGGCACCGTCAGCTTCGATGCCCAGCAGGTGGCCAGGGAGTTCGAGCGCTACGTCAAGACGGGGCAGTTTTCCTGACCTTGGGCGGGGACTTCTGGGGGCGTCGGACCCGCTGCGGGAGGCCTTGCACGCGCGCGCGCCGCTCGCCTAGACTGCGTTCCGGCCGGCCGTCGCGCCCCTCAGGGCGTTCTCGGTTCTCCGGCTCAGCGGCGCCCGCCCCGGGCGCCGGCGCATATCGAGGACATCTGGACATGCATGAGAATGGGCCTCTGCAGGGCTGCCGTGTTCTCGAACTCGGCTCCACTGTCGCTGGACCGTATTGCGGTCGGCTGCTCGCCGATTTCGGCGCCGAGGTGATCAAGGTCGAATCCCCCGATGGCGACCCGGTGCGGACCTTCGGCGACAGCTTCGAGGGCAAGTCACTCTACTGGGCGAGCCTGTCGCGCAACAAGCGGGTGATGTCGATCGATCTGCGCGGCGAGAAAGGGCGGGATCTCGTGCGCCAGCTCATCGCGAAGTCCGACGTGCTCGTCGAGAACTTCCGGCCGGGCACGATGGAGAAGTGGGGGCTCGGCTACGAGGACGTCTGCAAGCTGCGGCCGGGCCTCGTCATGGTGCGCATCAGCGGTTTCGGTCAGAGCGGTCCCAATCGGCTGCGCCCGGGGTTCGGCATCGTCGGCGAGGCGCTCGGCGGTTTGCGCAGCATCACAGGAGACCCGGACCGGCCGCCCTCGCGCGCCGCCGTGCCGTTGACCGACTACCTGACGGGCGTCTATGCGGCGCTCGGCACGATGCTCGCACTCTTCCACCGCGAGCGGACCGGCCAGGGCCAATGCGTCGATGCCGCGCTCTACGAGGCGGCCTTCTCCGTGATGGAGGGGCTCGTGCCCGCCTTCGAAAAGCTCGGCAAAGTGGCGACGCGTGCCGGCAGCCGCCTGCCGGGACACGCACCGAACGATCTGTTTCCGACCGGCGACGACAGCTACATTCATATCGCGGCTGGCAATACCACCGTGTTCCGCCGCCTGACCGACGCCATGGGCCGGCCGGAGCTGAAGGACGACGCGCGCTTCGCCGAAGCGACGGCGCGCAATGCCAACTACGAGGAGCTGAGGGCCATGCTGACGGCGTGGACGACCCGGCACACGCTGAAGGAGCTCGACGAGATCCTGACGCGCAACGACGTTCCGGCAGCCCCGATCTACAGCGTCGCCGACATCTTCGCCGATGCCCATTATCGCGCGCGCGACATGCTGCTCGAAGTGCCGAGCGACGAGCTCGGCTCGGTCACCATTCCGGGCGTCGTGCCGAAGCTCACCGCGACGCCCGGGCGGGTGCGCTGGGCCGGACGCCCGCACGGCGCCGATACGCGATCGGTGCTGAGAGAGGTTCTGGGGCTCGATGCCGAGGCGATCGCCGGTCTCGAGGCAGAAAAAGTCATCGGATGTGGAGCAGGTCATGAGCAGCAGGACTGAGCGTGAGACGAGCCCGGAAGGCCCGATCGAGTACATCCGGCTGACCAGGGAGCGCTATCAGCGCCACGGCTACGCCGAATATCGCTGGGTCGCCAATCCCGAGGCGTCGGCGCTGGTCGTGCCGAACAAGCCGCTGTCCGAGAGCCGGGTCGCGGTCGTCGTCTCCGGCGGCGCCTATGTCGCCGGGCAGGTCGCCTTCCACTACAAGGACGACAGCAGCCTGCGCGCGATCCCCAAGAGCGTCGATGTCGGGCAGCTCCGCTTCTCGCATGTCTCGGAGCACTTCCTCGACAACGCCCGGCTGGACCCGAACTGTCTCGTGCCCGTGGGCGCGCTGGCGCGGCTGGAGCAGGAGGGGATCGTGGGCGAGGTGATCGACCCCGTGCTCTCGTGCATGGGCGGCATCTACTCGCAGCGCCGCGTTGGCGAGGAGCTCATACCCGCAATCGCGGAGGCCGTGGCTCGTGGCCGCGCCGATGCCGTGCTGCTGGTCCCCATGTGTCCGATCTGTCACCAGACCATGTCGGTGCTCGCGCGTCATCTCGAGCGGACGGGGCTCCCGACGGTGTGCATCGTCAGCGCCTACGACATCGTCGCGTCGGCCAATCCGCCGCGCGCGGTATTCGTCGATTATCCCCTGGGACATACGGCCGGACGACCGCACGACATGCAGGATCAATACGACATCGTGAGGCGCGCCCTGGAGGCGTTGCACGGTGTGACGCGGCCGGGCACGATCATCGATCTTGGGCGACGCTGGGATCGTGATCCCGACTGGAAGGCGAAGACCCGGGCCGAGGTGGAGCAGGACCGCCGTGGGGCGCGCGATACCACGCCGCGCTATCAATTGCCCGCCGACAAGGAGCTGGCCGAGCGCAACATGGCCGCTGGCGGCTGACGCCCGCTGTTCACGCGCCGACGCTGCGTCGAAAGGCCGATCGAAGCGAAACGGCGGCCCGGAAGTGAGCCGGGCCGCCGTCCTTTTTCATCCTCTTGCCGGCGCCCGGATGCGGCCGATGTTGTCGGCAGTGTCCGGGCGCGGTCGCTTCGCGCTCAGGCGAGGTCGAAGCGGTCGGCGTTCATGACCTTGGTCCAGGCTGCCGCGAAGTCCTTGACGAACTTCTCCTTGGCGTCGGCCTGGGCGTAGATCTCGCTCAGCGCCCGAAGCTGCGAGTTCGAGCCGAACACGAGGTCGACACGCGTGCCCGTCCACTTCGCCTTGCCCGACTTGCGGCAGGTGCCCTCGAACACGTCTCTGGCCTCTGAGACCGGCTTCCACTCCGTGCCCATGTCGAGCACGTTGACGAAGAAGTCGTTCGTCAGCTTGCCGGGCGTGGCGGTGAAGACGCCATGCTTGCTGCCGCCGTGCGTTGCCCCGAGGGCGCGCAGGCCGCCGACCAGCACCGTCATCTCGGGCGCCGTCAGGCCGAGAAGCTGTGCCTTGTCGACGAGCATGTGCTCGGCCGGGACCGTGTAGGTGGTCTTGGCGTAGTTGCGGAAGCCGTCGGCCTCGGGCTCCAGCGGCGCGAAGGACTCGGCGTCCGTCTGCTCCGCGCTCGCGTCCGCGCGGCCCGGCGTGAAGGTCAAGGCCACCGCGTGGCCGGCGTCCTTCGCCGCCTTCTCCACCGCTGCCGTGCCGGCGAGCACGATCAGGTCGGCGAGAGACACCTTCTTGCCGCCCGACGCCGCGCCGTTGAAAGCCTTCTGGATCTCCTCCAGCTTGGCCAGCACCTTGGCGAGCTTGGCCGGCTCGTTGGCCTCCCAGTCCTTCTGCGGGGCGAGGCGGATGCGCGCGCCGTTGGCGCCGCCGCGATAGTCCGAGCCGCGGAACGTCGAGGCGGAGGCCCACGCCGTCGAGACGAGATCGGCAGTGCTCAGGCCGGAGCCGAGGACCTTCGCCTTGAGATCGGCGATATCCTTGGCATCCACCAGCGGATGCGTGACGGCCGGTATCGGGTCCTGCCAGATCAGGTCCTCTTTCGGAACCTCTGGGCCGAGGTAGCGCACCTTCGGACCCATGTCGCGGTGGGTCAGCTTGAACCAGGCGCG
>JAGRKR010000442.1 GCA_020442225.1 Hyphomicrobiaceae bacterium
GATGTAGTGGTCGCCCTCGCGCACGGCGCGCGTCTTGAGCGAGGCGAGGTCGGACCCCGAGCCTGGCTCCGAGAAGCCCTGGCACCAGAACACTTCGCCCGAGCGGATCTTCGGCAGGTGCTCGGCCTTCTGTGCGTCGTTGCCGAACCTGGCAATGACCGGACCGACCATCTTGATGCCGAAAACCACCGTGCGCGGCGCACCGGCGGCGAAAGTCTCCTCGTCGAAGATATGGAGCTGGACGGGCGACCAGCCGCAGCCGCCATACTGCTTCGGCCACATCGGCGTGACCCAGCCCTTCTCGTACATGGCCCGGTGCCAGCGCATGTAGTCTTCCTTGGCGAGCCGCTTGCCGGACTTGACCTTGGCGGACAGGTCTTTCGGCAGCTTCTCGGCCAGGAACTGGCGAACCTCCTGGCGGAAGGCCTCTTCCTCCGGGGTGTAGCTGAGGTGCATGAGGATCTCCCGTTTGGCGTATCGATCCGTTACGGAACGGCCGGGACGACCGCCGGACCGCATGTGTGAAGCTCTGTATGCAAGGTCGAGCAGAAGCGCGGCGAGATCAAGTGAATTTGCACGTCTTGCCGCGCGCCGCGCTCGTGATCCCTGCCCTCGTCGCTGCCGTCAGGCGGCGGGTTGTCGCACGCTGCGAATCTCACTCCAGGCGGACCAGGCAAGCGTGAGCGCGGTGATGATGAACAGCACCAGCGCGATCGGATGCTCGCCCATGCTGAAGAAGGCGCCGAAGTTGTTGTCCGTCAGAATGAGGCCTTGCCGCAGGTTCTCCTCGAATATCGGTCCCAGCACGAGCCCGATGACGACAGGCGCTGTCGGCACGTTGCAGTAGCGGAAGATGAAGCCGAAGATGCCCGCGATGAAGGTTACCCAGACGTCGAAGAGCTTGCCGGATACCCCGTAGGAGCCGACGATCGACAGCACCATGACGAGGCTCAGCAGGAGTGGCTCGGGCAGCTTGAGGATGCGCGTAATGATGCGTGCCGAGCCGGCGCCGAAGGCGTACATGGCGAAATTCGCGATGAAGAGCGCGACGAAGGCGGCATAGACCACGTCGGCGTTGTCCTGGAAGAGACGAACGCCCGGCTGGATGCCCTGCATGATCAGGGCGCCCATCATGACCGCCGTCACGGGGTCGCCGGGAATGCCGATGGCAAGGGTCGGCACCAGCGCGCCGCCGGTCACGGCATTGTTCGCCGTCTCGGAGGCGATCACACCTTCCGGCTCGCCGGTGCCGAGCTTCTCCTTGAAGCGGCCGGAGCGCTTGGCTTCCGCGTAGGAGACGAACGAGGCGGTCGCAGCGCCCGTTCCCGGCAGAATGCCGATGAACGTGCCGATGATCGCGCTCTTCACGATCGTGCGCCAGCGCAGCAGCCACTCCTTGAGCGGCGCCAGCTTGTAGCCGACCTTGCTCATGATCTCCGGCGGCGTCGTGATCCGCTCCGCCAGGCGCGAGAAGACCTCTCCCAGCGCGAACAGGCCGACGAGCACCGGTACGAGGCTGAGGCCGCCGGTCAGCTCGAACACGCCGAAGTCGAAGCGGACGGCGCCGGTCATCTGGTCCGTTCCGACGGTCGCCAGAAACAGACCGAGGACGCCTGCGAACAGCCCCTTGATCATGGTCCCGCGCGAGACCGTGGTGATGCAGGTCAGGGCCAGGCAGATCAGCGCAAACGTCTCGATCGGCCCGAACTTGAGGGCCATGCGCGCGAGCTGTGGGGCCGCGAACATCAGCACGACGGCCGAGAAGATGCCACCGATGAGGGAGGCCATGGTCGCCCAGCCCAGGGCTTCGTCGGCCTTGCCCTGCTGTGTCATGGGGAAACCGTCAAGGACGGTCGCGGCGGACTGGGGCGTGCCGGGCGTATTGATGAGGATCGCCGAGAGCGAGCCGCCATAGACCGACGAGCAGTAGATGGCCAGCAGCAGCGAGATCCCGGAGACCTTGTCCATCGAGAAGGTGAACGGCAGCGCGATGGAGATCGCGAGGACCGAGCCGAGGCCGGGCAGCGCGCCGACGATGAGTCCGAATACCGTGCCGATCAGGATGGCGATCAGCGGTGCCGGTTGCAGGACGAGCCCGAGGGCATTGGTGATGAGGTCCATCGGGATGTCTCAAAAACGGGCGAACCAGGGTGAAGTCGGTAGCGGGATGCCGAGCAGGTAGACGAAGGCGTACCAGGTGATCAGCGGGAACAGCACCACCGCCAGCGGCACCACGATGGGATGCCGGTAGCCGAGCGCGGGAATGACCACTGCGAGAAATACGATGCTGGAGAGGGCGAAGCCGATCTGGCCCATCAGATAGATGTAGAGCCCCGTCGCCACGGCCAGCCCGATGAAAACCCACCAGGCCATGTCTGGCGCCGGCTCACGCCAGACGGCAAAGGCGCGGATCAGCATGAGGACGGCCAGGATGACCCAGAGCGTCAGCAGGATCTGCGGGAAGAAGATCGGCCCGAACCCGAACGGCCCGCTGCCTTCATACTGCGGCTTCTGCATCTCGAGCCAAAGCGCGCCGGCGGCGAGCAGCATGGCGAGCGAAAAGAGGACGTCTCTCAGGCCCTTGCTCAACGTAAGCCTCCTCCAAGCCCGGCCAGGAACGACGAAGCGGGCAGGCGATATCTGGCGCCTGCCCGCCCGCCTTCTCCATCCCCGCTACCTCTTCAGCAGCCCCGCCTTCTTCCCG
>JAGRKR010000443.1:0-761 GCA_020442225.1 Hyphomicrobiaceae bacterium
TGCCTCATGGAGGGCATCAGCCAGGAAGCGATCTCGCTGGCCGGCCACTTGAAGCTCGCCAAGCTCATCGTACTGTTCGACGACAACCAGATCTCGATCGACGGTCCGACGAGCCTCGCCACCTCGGAGGACCAGCTCAAGCGCTTCGAGGCGGCGGGCTGGAGCACCCGGCGCATCGACGGCCACGATCACGAGGCCGTCGCCCGCGCCATCGAGCTGGCGCAGCGCTCGGACCGGCCGACGCTCATCGCCTGCCGCACGACGATCGGTTACGGCGCACCCAACAAGCAGGGCTCGGCGAAGACGCACGGCGAGCCGCTCGGCGCCGAGGAGATCGCCGCGACGCGCGCCCATCTCGGCTGGTCGTCGCCGCCGTTCGAGGTGCCCGCCGACATCCTGACGGCGTGGCGGGCGGCGGGCGCGCGCGGCAAGACCGTCCGGGAGGCCTGGGCCGGCCGCGCGCGGGCGCTGGGTGAGGCGGTCTGGCACCGGCTCTCGGACCCGATCGACTCCGAGGTGCGCGCCGAGCTCGCCAAGGCCATCGTCGCGGTCAAGTCCGGCTTCGCAAGCGAGAAGCCGAAGCTCGCCACGCGCCAGTCCTCGCAGAAGGTTCTCGAGGCGATCGTGCCGATGGTGCCCGCCCTGATCGGCGGCTCGGCCGATCTCACCGGCTCGAACGGGACGCTCACCAAGCACCACACGCCTGTGAAGCCCGGCGCGTTCGCTGGCAACTACATGCACTATGGCGTGCGCGAGCACGG
>JAGRKR010000443.1:877-2014 GCA_020442225.1 Hyphomicrobiaceae bacterium
GTCATCTACGTCATGACGCACGATTCCATCGGGCTTGGCGAGGACGGTCCCACGCACCAGCCGGTCGAGCATCTGGCGAGCCTCAGGGCCATGCCCAACCTGCACGTCTTCCGGCCGGGAGACGCGGTCGAGGTGGCGGAGTGCTGGCAGCTCGCGCTCGAGGCCAAGGCGACGCCGTCGGTGCTCGCGCTCACGCGCCAGGGGCTGCCGACACTGCGCACGGAGGCGACGGTCGAGAACCTCTGCGCACGCGGCGGCTATGTGCTGAGCGAGCCTGCGGGCAAGCGCGACGTAACCCTCATTGCCACGGGCTCGGAAGTGGCGCTCGCCGCGGAGGCGGCGGCAGCGCTCGCCAAGTCGGGCATCGCCGCAGCCGTGGTCTCGCTGCCGTCGTGGGATCTCTTCGCCGCCCAGGAGGAAGCCTATCGCGCCAAGGTCCTGGGGTCGGCGCCGCGCATCGGCATCGAGGCGGCGATCGGCTTCGGCTGGGAGCGCTGGCTCGGCGGCAACGGCGTTTTCGTCGGCATGTCGTCGTTCGGCGCCTCCGCCCCGATCGGCGATCTCTACAAGCATTTCGGTATCACGGTGGAGCGCGTGAGCGAGGTGGCGCAAGGCTTGGTCCGCCGCGAGGCGAGGCGATCACCTGGGCCCGAGCTTGCGGCCGCCACGGGTGGTCGTGCGCGCCGCGCCGCCGAGCGCCCCGCGGCGTGTGCGAAATTGCCCTGCCGCCCGGGGCGTGCCAGACTTGTCCGCATCAATCAGGAGCGGGCGCGTGTGGCGCCCGGCCGGGGCGCAATAACGGGAGAGAACGGGGATGACGGCTGCGGGCGCGATGCAGGGCAAGGTGCTGATCGTAACGGGAGCGGGGCGCGGCATCGGCCGCGAGATCGCGCTCATGGCCGCGCGCGAGGGCGCCAAGGTCGTCGTCAACGACCTCGGCGTCGCCACGGACGGCGAGGGCAGCGACCAGCGCCCGGCCGAGGAGGTCGTCGACACCATTACCAAGGCCGGCGGCACGGCGGTCGCGAGCTTCGACAGCGTCTCCGAGCCCGACAGTGCCGCGCGCATCGTCGAGACGGCGGTGAAGACGTTCGGGCGCATCGATGCGGTCGTGAACAACGCCGGCATCCTGCGCGA
>JAGRKR010000444.1:0-1721 GCA_020442225.1 Hyphomicrobiaceae bacterium
TACAACGGCAAGTTCATGGTCAGCCAGTACGTGCTGCGCGGCGCCTCGTGCGTCACGCCTGCGGGGCACACGCGCAGGACCTATCGGAACTTCTTCTACCCACACCAGCGTTGGCAGTTCACGGGCCTCCGGCTCGCTGACGACCACTAGCAGCGAGGTCGAGACCATGGGCACTCACACCACCTCCAACGCCGACGCGACCGACGCGGACTTCGCCGAGGCCGTGATCAACGGCCTCACCGGCCCGACACGCGCCATCCCCTCGCGCTTTCTCTACGACGCGCGCGGCAGCCGCCTGTTCGAAGAAATCACCGACCTCGACGAGTACTATCCGACCCGCACCGAAATGGAGCTTCTGACGCGGCACGCTCCCTGCCTTGCCGACAAGACGCCGCCGGGCTCGGCGCTCGTCGAATTCGGCTCCGGCTCGAGCCGCAAGACCGAGATCCTGCTCGAAAGCCTGCCGGAGGTCTCCGTCTATCTGCCGATCGACGTCTCGGCCACGGCGTTGAGCGAGGCCGAGCAGAGGCTGACCGAGCGCTTTCCTGATCTCAAGGTCATCTCGGTCGTCGGTGACTTCTGCCAGCCGCTCGACCTGCCAGAGGAAGCGAGCGCCGCGCCGCGGCTCGGCTTCTTCCCCGGTTCCACCATCGGCAACCTGATGCCGGACGAGGCCCGCGGCCTTCTCGCGCATTTCGGCGAGGTCCTCGGCCATGGCGCGCGGCTGGTGGTCGGCGTCGATCTCAAGAAGGACACGGACATCCTGCATTCCGCCTACAACGACGAGCGCGGCGTCACGGCGCAATTCAACCTCAACCTCCTGCATCGCATCAATCGCGAGCTCGGCGGCGATTTCGACGTCGACCGGTTCGAGCACGTGGCGCTGTACAATGACGATCTCGGTCGTATCGAGATGCATATCGAAGCGAAAGCCCCGCAGACGGTGAACGTGCTCGGCCACGAGATCAGCTTCCGCGCCGGGGATCGCATCCACACGGAAAACTCCTACAAGTACACGCGGGACCAGTTCTCGACCCTGGCGACGGATTCAGGCTGGAGCCCGGCCGATGTGTGGATCGACGACGGCAACCTGTTTTCCGTGCACGAACTTGTGCGGACTGACTGACGAGGGCGGTTCGGCACCATCTGCCGCCAACTTGTCGCCTCGTTCCGATACTGTAACTTTGCGAGCAATCGCAGGCGCGAGGGGGCGACATGTTTTTCAAGAAGCACAAGAAGGAGGCCGGCGCGGGCGCGACACCCCAAGACGGGCACGTGCCGGCTGCGGCCTCGACGGCGACCGTGCCCGCCGAGCCGGCACGCCCGATCGACAGATCGGCCGCCCGACCCGTCGTCGATCCGAAATCGCTCGGCTTCCGCACGACGGCCGAGCTCGAGCCCGTCTCAGGCCTCATCGGGCAGGACCGCGCGCTCAAGGCCATCCAGTTCGGCGCGGACATCAAGGAGAGCGACTTCAACATTTTCGTGCTGGGGCCGGCCTCCTCCGGCAAGAGCACGGCGGTGAAGTCCTACCTCCAGAAGAAGCTGGCCGAGTCTCCGACGCCCCCGGACTGGGTGTACGTGAACAACTTCCGCGACGCGAACAAGCCCAAGGCCCTGTCGCTTCCCAAGGGGCGCGGCCATCTGCTCGAGCGCGGCATGATCGCCGCGATCGATGAATTGCGCACGTCGCTGCCTTCCATGTTCGAGGGCGAGGAATA
>JAGRKR010000444.1:1783-3178 GCA_020442225.1 Hyphomicrobiaceae bacterium
CGAAAAGGCGCAGTCGCAGAATATCGGCATCATGCGGACGCCGATGGGCTTCGCCATGGCCCCCATGCACGAGGGCAAGATCGTCAAGCCCGAGATCTACAATCAGCTTCCCGAACCGGTGCGCCGCGAGATCGAAGGCAAGATCGGGACGCTGCAGAAGGAGCTCGAGGAGATCCTCGCCCGCATGCCGAAGGCGGACAAGGAACGGGGTGCGCGCCTGCGCGAGCTCAACGAGGAGTTTGCCGCGATCGCCGTCCGCGAGGCCCTCGACGATCTCAAGTCCGAGTTCGGCGACCTCGCCCACGTCGTGGCCTACCTCGACGCTGCCGAGGCAGACCTCATCCGCAACGTCGGCCTGTTTCTGATGGCCAGCGGCGAGGAGAACGAGCTCGTCCGCCAACCGGTCGACACTGCGCGGGACGCCCGCTTCCGCCGCTACATGGTCAACCTCGTCGTCTCGAACGGCGGGGAAGGCGCGCCCCTGATCGAGGAGCTCAACCCGATCTACGGCAACCTGATCGGGCGCATCGAACATATTGCCCAGATGGGCGCCCTGCTCACCGACTTCCTGCTGATCAAGCCCGGCGCGCTGCACCGAGCCAATGGCGGCTACCTCCTGCTCGATGCTCGCAAGCTCCTGCTCTCGCCCTTCGCGTGGGAGGCGCTCAAGCGATCGCTCAAGTCTGCCTGCATCAAGATCGAGATGCCCGCGGAAAGCATGGGCCTCATCACCACCCAAAGCCTCGAGCCAGAGCCCATTCCGCTCTCCGTCAAGATCGTGCTGCTCGGCGACCGCGAGCTCTACTACATGCTGTCGGCCTACGATCCCGACTTCGATCGACTCTTCAAGGTGCAGGCCGATTTCGACGACACCATCGCGCGCTCGTCAGACAACGACATGGCCTATGCGCGCCTCATCTCGTCCATCGTCACCGAGCACAGGCTGAAACCCGTCGATGCCGGCGGCGTGGCACGGCTGATCGAGGAAGGCTCGCGCCTCGCCGACGACAACCAGCGCATGACCATCCAGATCGGGCGCATCGCCGACATCCTGCGCGAGGCCAATTTCTGGGCCGGCGAGGCCGGGCGCGGCGAGATCACTCGCAACGACATCGCGCGCGCCGTGCACGAACGCATACAGCGCGCCGACCGCCTCCGGGACCGCTCGCAGGAGACCATCGATCGCGGCATCGTCCTCATCGACACGTCGGGCACGAAAGTCGGCCAGATCAACGGCCTCAGTGTTCTCTCGCTCGGCGAGTTCGCGTTCGGCCGCCCGAGCCGCATCACCGCGCGCGTGCGCATGGGCTCCGGCCGCGTGACCGACATCGAGCGAGAGGTGAAGCTCGGCGGCCCCTTGCACTCCAAGGGTGTGATGATCCTCTGGGGCTTCCT
>JAGRKR010000445.1 GCA_020442225.1 Hyphomicrobiaceae bacterium
GCGATGGCGCCGCCGTTCGGGTTGACCCGGCTATCCTTGAAGTCGACGCCGAGCCCCTTGAGGCAGGCGAGCACCTGAGCGGCGAACGCCTCGTTGATCTCGATGACGTCCATATCCTTGATGTCGAGACCGGCGCGCTCCAGCGCCTTCTTGGAGGCTGGCACCGGACCGTAGCCCATGACGCGCGGCGGCACACCGGCGACGGCCGAGGACAGGATGCGGGCAATCGGCTTGGCCCCAGCCTTGTCGCCGGCATCCTTGCTCGCAACGATCATGGCCACGGCGCCGTCGTTGATGCCCGAGGCGTTGCCGGCAGTCGTCACGCCGCCCTCGAACAGCGGGCGCAGCTTGGTGAGGCCGTCGATGTTGGTCTCGGGCCGCGGATGCTCGTCGACGGCAACGACGATGTCGGGCTTGCCGCGGCTGCCCTTGATCGTGACGGGATGGAGCTCGCCGGCGAAGAAGCCGTCCTTGTGGCCGGCAGCGTACTTCTGCTGCGAAGCGAGGGCGAAGGCGTCGCAGTCGTCACGCGAAAGCTGATAGTCGCGAGCCAGATTGTCGGCCGTCTCAGGCATGGTTTCGCCACCGAACTGCTTCTCGATCGCAGGGTTCGGGAAGCGCGCGCCGAGGGACGAATCGAACACCTTGAAATCCTTGCCAAAGGCGTTCTCGGACTTGCCGACGACAAACGGCGCGCGCGTCATGCTCTCGACGCCGCCCGCGACGACGACATCGGCCTCGCCGCAGGTGATCGCATGGGCCGCGCCGATGATGGCGTTCAAGCCCGAGCCGCAGTTGCGCTGATAGACCGAGCCCGGCACCTCGATCGGCAAGCCGGCGACCAGCAGGGCATGGCGCGCTACGCAGCGGCTGTCCTCGCCGGCCTGGTTGCCGCAGCCGACGTTGACGTCGTCGATGGACTCCGCCGAGAAGGCCGAGCGCTCGACCACGGCCTTGATCACGCTGCCGAGCATGTCGTCAGGACGCACGCGCGAGAGCGCCCCGGCGTGGCGGCCGAAGGGCGTGCGCAGGCCATCATAGATATAGGCTTCGAGCATGGAACGGTTCCTTTCCTTGTTTGGCCGTCGTGCGGCCTCGTCGTCGGGTTCTCAGATCAGGCTTCGGGCGTGAGCATGGAGACGCCGAGCGCGGCGCGGCGCCTGAGCCAGGGCGACGGGCGATAGCGCGGGTCGCCGGTCACGCGCTGGATGCCCTCGAGAATGCGCACGATGTTGCGTGGTCCCACGGCATCCGCCCAGGCGAGTGGCCCCTTCGGGTAGTTGACCCCGAGCACGACCGCCTTGTCGACATCGGCAGGCGCGGCCACACGGGCCTGCGCCACGGACGCGCCGATGTTGACGATGGCCGCCACGACACGCTGGCAGACGAAACCGGGCGTGTCGTGAATGACCGTCGCGTGCACCGAGCCGCCGCCGAGCAGGCCATGAGCCGCTGCCGTGAACTCGGGCCGCGTCACCGGCGTCTTCATGAGCGTGCGCCGCGTCTCCAGGCCGAACAGCGTGTCGACGGCGAGGGTGCGCGTGGCATCAAGACCTTGAGCCACAGCGGTCGAAGTGGCGTCATCGCCGATCGGCGTCACCAGGATCAGCGCCTCGGCACTGGGAGCAGCACCGCTCTCGAGCTTGCCGCCAGCCGCCGAGACGATGGCCTTGAGCTTCGCGGAGCCTTCCGCCTCGACCGGGCTCACCCACACCGGGCGTCCGTCGTAGGCCGGCGCCGGAGCCTCCGGCGCTTCCTGCTTCTTGCCGTCCTTATAGACGTAGAAGCCGCGACCGACCTTGCGGCCGAGCAGGCCCGCGTCGAGCCGCAGCTTCATCAGCGAGGTCGGACGATAGCGCGGCTCGTCGTAGGTCTGGCGGTAGAGCAGCTCCGTCGCCGGATGCGTGACATCGATCGCCGTCAGGTCCATCAGCTCGAACGGCCCCAT
>JAGRKR010000446.1 GCA_020442225.1 Hyphomicrobiaceae bacterium
AGCGCGATCACGTCGGCCTGCGTATAGCCGCCATCGACGCCGATGGTGTGCAGCTCCATCAGTTCGCGGGCGTGGTTCTCGTTCAGGCCCTTGCCGAGCTTCCGGCCGGCCGGTGAATCGGGGCCGACCGAGACGGCGTTGTTGAGATAGGTGAGCATGGCCGCGTGACGTGTGGCGGCGAGCGTCATGTCGGCGAAGCGGCCGAGCACATGCGGGCGGATCGCGTCGCGCTCGAAGGCGCCGACGAGGATGCGCTGCATCGGACCGGTGCTGGCGGAAACCGCGAAGTGGTTCGACCAGAAGGCGACCAGCCGCTCGACGAAGCCAACCTCGGCGGCGGCGACCTGACCGAGCCGCGCGGCAACCTCGGTGAGGTAGATGCGCCCCGGCTGCTGCATGGATTTCAGCGCGTCGGCCGCATCCTTGTCGCCCTCGCGTGCGGCCTTGCGCGTCGTCTGCATGTCCCGCAGCGTGCCGAGTGCTTCGGCGACGGTCGGAAGATTGGTGGCTTCCAGCCGTGCCGCCTCGGGGCGGAGCTCGGCAAGGACCGCGGCTTTGGCGTCGGCTGTCAGCCGTGCCGCGTCTCCCGGGCGTGGCCCGAGACCAAAACGCATCAGCGCACTCGGCGCAGTCGGTGGCATGGGATTCCCCTCCCGCCATGCGTCGCCTGTGAACCCCTACGTGGCGATTGGCTCGCTCCTACGCCGGGCACCCATCTTTTTTTCGAACCGGGGAGTTGGTCAGTCGAGCCGCCAGAACGACGGCGGCGGCCCCTTTCAGGGTCGCCGCTTCGTCTTTCCCGGCGCTTGCAGCCTTTACGGCAGCGCCATGTAGACCTCGGTGACGAGGTCAGCCTCGGGCGTCTTGTCAGGATCGCTGACATAGACCTCCCATGCCATTGCCGACATGGGCATGCCCCGCTGCTTCATGTGCGCCTCGAGCGCGCCGTAGGTATCGCGGAGCTTCCGGTACGGCCCGTGGTGGACCGCCTTCAGCGCCTTGCCGGCCGGTGTCGTGCCCGAATGCACGCCACCGGAAGCCTTCGGCACATCGCCCGATACGACCGGGAAGCCGAGGTCGATCTTCATCGTGCCGGTCTTCATGTCCCAGTCGCGATAGACCGCGATGGGCGGACCGGCGGGGATCACACCGCTCGTCGCGAGGAAGGCGCCGATTGCGCCGAACGCCTCGCCCATGATCGCCTCGACGTCGCGAGGTTCCATGGTTGCCGTGCGGGTGAGGTAGAGCATTGGCCGAGGTTCGGCCATCACGACTTCGAACCTCATGACACACCTCCGTATTCTGGATGGTGCTACCCTTCATAAGTGGGAGGTGTGCCGCGGTTCTACAAAAGGTCCGGTTGCCGCAGCCCGCCGGTCACGGGCGCCGCGGCAATGGTCTCACAGGGTCTTCGGCTCGCCGGCTTCCTGCGCCACCACGTTGCGCTCGATGGCGCCGCCGACTGCCGCGATCGCGTCGCGCCACGGCTTCATGTGGCTGTTCTTGCTGTGCGCCTCGAGCGTCTCCCAGCTCTCCCAGCGTTCCACGATGCGCAGCAGGCCGGGGTCCAGCACGTCCTCGCCATAGGCGTAGAGCAGGCAGCCCCTCTCCTTGCGCGTGGTTTCGAGCACGGTGCGCATGGCGGGACGCAGGGCCTCGATCTTGTCCGGGGCGATGCGGATGTGGCCGGTGACGACGATCATGTCGGGTGTTCCTCCCTTGGCGTGGACCGGCGTGATGCACCGCCGCCCGTGTCATGGCAAGCCGTGTTGGCGGCGGAAGCGGCGCGGGCCGGTTTCCCCCGCCGGCGAAAGCTCCTAGGCTTGCGCTGCCAATCGGGAGGTCCGATCCATGCTGCGCCTCTTCCTTGTCATCGCCGCCACGCTCGCTGCCGCGGTCCCCGCCCTCGCCGAGGATCTCGGCTGGCAGACCTACGCCAATCCCCGCTTCGGCTACTCGGTCGATGTGCCGGTCGGCTACCTCCTGCCGCAGCCGGGACCCGACAACGGCGACGGACAGACCTTTGCCTCCGCCGACGGGCGCGCCTATCTCGCCGT
>JAGRKR010000447.1:0-3884 GCA_020442225.1 Hyphomicrobiaceae bacterium
GTAGCGGCTGTAGTGGTGCCAGTCCCCGGCCAGGACGGCGCAGACCTTGGCCCCGCGCTTGCGCGCGAGCATGCTGATCTCGTGCAGGTTGTCGTAGTTCTCGTGATGCCAGCTCGGCTCCGCGAGGCAGATGATGATCTTGTCGCCGGGGCGCGTGTGATCGCTGACGATGTCGAAATAGTCCCGCTGGGGATCGTCCAGATTGCCTTCGAGCTGGATGTCGGGTCCCCAGATCCACCAGTCGTAGGGCAGCTTGAGCGCCCAGTAGCTGCGGTGCTGATGGCAGCGCCACGCACCGAGATGCTTGCCGATGCCGCCGGAGATGCGATCGCGCGCCGACGTGAACAGGCTCGAGAAGGCGTTGAGCCCGTCGTACCAGTCATGGTTGCCCGGGATAGCGAAGAGCTTCCGCGCCGGCTGGTCCGTCGTGTAGGCCCAGCTGTAGGGATCGACGAGCCGCGCCTGATACTCCTGCTGCGTCGCCTGAGGATACGCCTGATCGCCACCCATCACCAGGATCTGCCCGGCTGGCAGAGCATGCCGCTCCTTCGGCGCACGCGCGTCCGCGACCTCGAGCGTCTCCCTGGCCATGAGAAAGGCCATGGCATAGGTCGCTTCGAACCCGTCGCCGAGATCGGCGATGTAGTCGATCCACACGCGGCCCTTCTCGTCGGTCGCGAGGCGCCTGGCGGGATCGGGATCGTAGAGATTGGCGTAGTCGTAGCGCAACGCCAGCTCCCGCTCCGAGGCCGGGTGATCGGACGCAGCCTGCATCAGTCGCTGGTCGGCGTACTGCCCGATCGTGCCCGAGATCATGTCGCGGATACCGATCTTCACGAGCAGGCCCGGATCGAACCAGTCGACCATCTGCGGCAGCTTCCCGCGTCTCAGAAGCGCGATGATCTGCGCGCCGAGCGCATCCTCGGGATCGGCTGGTACACTGTCGGGCCGGATGGCGGCGGCGACGGCATTGCGCAGGTTCGCCACGGAGGGCGCCAGATCCGGGTTGAGCAACTCCTCGACGGCCTTCATCAGCAACGCCGCCTGCGGGCCGCGCAACATGGCGTCGACCGCGAGCTTGACGGCGCTACGCTCGTTGACGCCGGGCGGCAGCGGCACGAGCGGCAGGTGAGCCATGCGCTCGGTGATGAGCGTGGTGACGTACTCGGCGATCGGGTCGAGGTTGAAGATCGACAGCGATGCATCGTGCCTGTGCGCGCGACGGCTCGGAGCGATCGGAGCCTTTCCCCAGAGCTCCCTCAAGGCGGCGATCGGATCGCGCACGGCCTCGACCGGCTGCTCCAGGTGCTCGGCCCAGAGCGCGCAGCGCAGCTCGTGGGCGAAGCAGCAGACCTTCTGCGGGGCGCCATCGATCGCGGTCTCGACGAGCGTTTCGTCGACCACGCCGATCTGAAGCTCGGTGTCGTTGGTGAGGCTGCGCGCATTGAAGTTGGCCGAGCCGATGGAGGCGTAGCAGTCGTCGACGATCAGCACCTTGGAATGGACGTAGACCTGCTTGCCGTCGTCGCGCTCGATGTGCAGCATCTGAAAGCGCTCGCCGCCCGCCTTGTGCAGCCGCGCAAAGACCTCGTGGCGCAGACGCTTGGCGACGCCTGCAAGCCCCGGTGCGTCGTAGTCCCGGGCGACGACCATGAGCACGTGCACGCCTCTCTCCAGGGCGCGCTCCAGCCGCTCGACGAGCGAGCACGGCCACACGTATTGATCCTCGACGTAGATGTAGTGCTGGGCCTGGTCGATGGCATGCTCGTGCGCCCGCGCGACGCTCATCTCGCCCGGACCGCCCGGCCGCGGGAACGCCCCCGCCGGCAGCGTCTGATTGACCTGTACCGCCTGGCTGCCGGCCGGCGGACAGACCGGGGGAGGCCCTTCGAGAGGGCTGCCGCCCCGGAACGCCGCCAGCAGCGGGTGGTGATTGGCGGGGCGCGGATCGTTCCAGCGGCTCTGGAACACCTGCCAGATCTGCGTCACGGCCGGCCCCTGGATGCGTACCTGCACGTCGTGCCAGCCGGGCTGGCTCGGCGTATGCGTTTCGATGCCGGCGGAGCGCACGACATCCTGCTGCCGCTCGGCAGCGGCATCGTGAGCCGGCCGGTCCCAGCGGTCGAGACAGACATCGATGCCGCCGACATAGGCGACATTCCGCTCGACCTCCTTCGATACGGCAACGACGAATTTCTGGTGATGAGCCGAGGCCGGCACCGGTGCGAGCCGGCTGTCGAGGATGGCTTCTCCCCCCGCCGCCTGCACCATCCGCGCGAACTCGTAGTTCTCCTTCGCGTGCCAGAAGCGGAACGGACCCGGCGCTTGCGTCCCCGGCACGTTGAAGAGCAGCGCTTTCACCTTGCAACCGCGCTTGGCCGCCGCCGTCACGGCATCGTCGAGACGCTCGCCGTGCAGGCCACCATCGGCGCCGATCCTCGGATCGAGACGCTGCTCGTTCGAGGTCCGCCAGCCTGCGATCAGCAGCGCGCCATCGCAACGGGCGAGCTCGGCGTGCAGATCGGCCATGTAGCTCATGCCGTCGATCAGCGCCGTAGCGGCGTTTCCACGGGTGAAGGCCGGCTTGCGTCGGGTCTGATCCGGACCCAGGAACCAGTACTCGGGTGTCACAACGGGCATTCGAGGTCTCTTGAGCGAAACGGAACATTGCGCCGCCGCGGAGTCGCGGCGTGCCTCTGGGCGGCGCGCAGCACCGTCATGTGATCCCCGAGCGCCCCCGGGGACACTTTATGCGGAAAATGCTGCGCGCACGGCGTTCGATCTCAGAGGTCCTGCATTGCCCGCGGCCGTTGGCACCGAGATCACACCAGACGTCTGACGATCTGTGGCGGGCGCCGCTTGCAAGATGGCAGGCCCCGGTGGCAGACTGACCGTCCGTCACGAGACGACCGCCGGGTTGACCCGGCTCGCTTCCCTCGCGTGCGCGCTGCAAGTCCGGGCCGGGCGACAGCCACGGCTCCCCGACAAGGGGGTGCAGGGATGATCAAGACGCCCGTTCTGATCGTGGGAGCTGGTCCAACGGGGCTGATGCTGTCCGCCCAGCTTCATCGCTATGGCGCGGGGCACGTCGTCATTGACCGGAAGGACGGCGTCACCCACCTGAGCAAAGCGCTCGCCGTGCAGGCGCGCACCCTGGAGCAATACCGGCAACTCGGCATTGCCGAGCAGGCTGTCGCGCAAGGCTTTGTCGCAGGCAACGTCCGCCTGATCGTCAATGGCCGCCAGCGCGCGCGCATCCCGCTCGGCGACATCGGCGGTGATCTCAGCCCCTACCCTTACGTGTTCATCCTCGAGCAGTCGCAGAACGAAGCGCTAATGCGCGACTGGATCACCGCTCATGGTGGCAGCGTACAGTGGGGCACCGCTCTGGTCGACCTCCGCACATCCCCCGCAGGCTACGCCGGCGTGCTGGAGAGGCGCGACGGCACGCGGCAGGAGTTCGAATGCCAGTATCTGGTCGGCTGCGACGGGGCCGGCAGTCGTGTCCGCCACCTTCTCGACATGCCGTTTCGCGGCGGCACGAACGAGCAGCTGTTCTTCGTCGCGGACATCGACATGGAGATCGGGCTCCCCAAGGACGGCTTGCTGCTGGCCCTCAACGGCAGCGATTTTCTAGGCTTCTTCCCGATGTCCGGCCCCCGGCAATACCGCGCGATCGGCGTCCTGCCCGCGTCCATCACCGACCCCGACGACATCCCCTTTGCGACCCTGAAGGCGCACATCGAGGAGAACGTCGGGCTGCCGGTGACGGTCACCGGCCACTCCTGGCATTCCGGCTATCGGGTGCATCATCGCATCGTCGATCGGTTTCGCTCCGGCAATGCCTTTCTGGCCGGGGATGCGGCCCACGTCCACAGTCCGGC
>JAGRKR010000447.1:3895-6621 GCA_020442225.1 Hyphomicrobiaceae bacterium
GGCATGAACACCGGCCTCGGCGATGCCGTGAACCTCGGCTGGAAGCTCGCGGCCGTGGTCAATGGCTGGAGCGATCCGCAGATCCTGGAGACCTACGATCGGGAGCGTCACCCCTTCGGCGTGCAACTCGTCCACACGACCGACCGCGCCTTCACGACCATCGTCTCGAAGAACCCGCTTGCCCGCATCCTGCGCACGCGCGTGCTGCCCATCGTGATCGCCACGGCCTCGAAGGTCGCCCCCTTGCGGCGCCTGTTGTTCAAGACGATCTCGCAGACCCGCATCGCTTATCGGCAAAGCGCCTTGAGCCATGGCGCGCACCGTGGCCCGCTCCGGGCGGGCGACAGGTTTCCGTGGTTCCGCTGGCAGGGGGGCGACAGCTTCGAATGGCTCGCCCAGCCCGGCTATCTCGTACTGACCTTCGGCGGCGCACGGCCGGCCGAGCCCGTGGACTGGACGGGACCGACGACACGCCTTGCGGTGGAGGGACCGGCCGCGGCCGCCGCGCACTCCCAAGGCCTCCCCCGCCAGGGCAGCGTCGTCGTCCGGCCCGACATGCACATTGCCGAGATCCGGGCGACGGCCTGACGGACGCGATATGCGGGCGTGCCGCGTCCGATCGTGTTCAGGAGTGGCCGTGCCGGCTGGGACCAACAAGGACGGGTTGCCCCAGGACGGAAGCGGAAGTGAACGATGGCCGTATTCGGCAGTGCACGGGCGACCGCAATGCGGAGTTTGCAGACATTGACCTGCGGCCGGGACCGGCCCTATCGTATATTTAGCGGCACGGCAGAGGTTCCCTCGATACCGACTGTTGGGCCGAAAACGTCATGGGAAACTTTGAGACATCGGCCCCTCACTGCCAACGGGCTTTTTGCTTGGACTGGTTTCCGGTACGGTGACGCAAAGACAGGACGTCCCGATCGTGGAGGCTGACCCAAAGTCGCTAGCATGCGCGCGCAGACCCGCACATCGCGTGGTTAATTTCGTTCGCGCGAGCTGGCATGCTCTGTCGAAATCTGGGTCGGAGTAATTTCGGGGCAGCTACTGTTCGTTGTGTTTCAGGATACTTTTCGGAGCATCTTAATGAAATACGTGGTCGCATTGCTGCTTGTTGCCATGCCGTCGATGGCATGCGCACAAACACCAGCCAGTTCACCCGCGGCTTGGTGCTCGGACCTTGCTCAACGAAAGTTGATTGAAGCAGATAATGCTGAATGGGCTCGCAGAGAGGTGAGGCCACATCCAAGCAAGTGGCTCCAGTACTCGATTAGTCCACATGGCTGTCATCAGCCTCGCGCCACGGCGCTGCGCGAGATAATGCTTGCTCGACCCGGAGGCCTATCGCTCAGCGGAGATATCACTGGCAGGAATCCAGGACAAGGAAGCATCGGTCCAGTTTCGAATGATGCGAAGCTTGTATCGCCTTCGCATTTCCACGGAATCACGCTTTCGTTTTCACTGGATATTCCGAGTTATCCAGCATTAGGGGTTCCGAAGCGAGCCCGAGCGCTTTATATAATGTTTCGCTGCAACTGGGATGGCGCATTTAACAACAATATCGAGTGGCACGACAGCAGCAAGCCGGGAGCAAGCTGCAACCTTCGAGGACAGAGACGCGGGGTCTCTCAGGTTGATTTCCGGCTAGGTGGATCGCTAGCACCATTTTTTCACCTCGAAGCGACTTGTTGGAAAACTAACTCGGGAGCCGGCGGGGGTCCCTGCTACCTAAGCGAGCGGGAGGCCGCAGAATTCCATACCATCCGCATCAAGATCGTGCCTCGATTCTCCTTCAACGATTATCTAAAGGGGCCCGTCGAGAATGAGGAGCGCCAGGAGTACGAACGCGCGGCAATCGCACCGCCCGCTGTTTGGTCAAGCGACGGCCAAGGAGGAACGGTGCTCTCATTGATGCGCAATTCTTCTGACTTCGCAACTCCTTCGTCCTTCAGCTACCGAGTTTGCCACAACGAAGGAACGGTCGCGGCGACAGTCATATTCGGGCCAAATCAGTTGCAGAAGATCAAGATTGGTGAATGTCTAGAAGTCGATCGGCCCACTTTTTTATTCATTCACAACAGAGAGGATGTTTCCCAGGTCATTTCTGGAACGTATGAAGTATTCTCAGGCGGTACGTTGGCCGGACCGCGCGTGGTTGGGAAGAAAGACCTGCAATTTTTTGCTCCTGGTCGCGTAGTCTTCCCGTTGCGCGCGCGTTGCGTTAAGCTGCCATCGGATTTTGCGAATCCGGCACCCAAGGATACCTATGGCATCTGTAATCTTATTCGAGACGGCGGCTCACCACGGAGTTTTCGAGTATGTTTCGGACCTGGCTACGCGCCGCATGGCAGCAGTGGTACAGACTACCCCGGGACATACTTGCGGCTCGTGCTGCAGCGCAAGCCGCCGACGAGCGATCCGGAGGACTGGACCAATAGCGTTTTGGGTCCGATCGGTTGTCGCGACCTTCTGAATGTCCGGCAGGCATATATTCTGGTGCGCCCGGCAAAGCCGGTTCCGGGTTACAATCCTGCCGATGTCAAAGAAATCCGGTACGCCATCTACCCAATTCCACCAGACAGCGCGCGCTAGTACTTGATCGAACCCTTGTTATCCTTTCTGATGCTCTCGGCAAGCTGTCCGCGCAAAGTTGCGGCCCTGATTCGTTGGCTATGATTCCGTGGCAATTCATCAGACGAACGGGCACCTATATGTGTATTGCTCGA
>JAGRKR010000448.1 GCA_020442225.1 Hyphomicrobiaceae bacterium
TTGCGCTCGTACCAGAGATCCCAGCAACTGGCGGCCGAGGCCGCGGGCGCCAGCGGCAAGGCGACGATCGTGGCCCTCGCTGCCGCCATGGAGGTGATGGTGCGCATCGGCAAGGCGACCCTGCACACGCCCGAGAAGCGCGGTTTTCATGCGCCCGGCCTGACCGGCCCGTTCGGCGCGGCCATCGCGGCCATGCACCTCGCCGGCGCCGATGCGGTCAAGACCACGAACGCCATTGCCATCTCCGGCTCGCTGGCCTCCGGCCTGCTGGCGTTCGCCAAGGCGCCCGACGGCGGCATGGTCAAGCGCCTGCATCTGGGACGCGCCGCCGAGGGCGGCCTGCTCGCGGCCGAGCTGGCGCTGCAGGGCTTCGAGGCGCCGAGCACGGTGCTCGAAGGCCCGTACGGCCTGCTCGAGGCCTTCTGTCTCGACACGCGCCCCGACTATCTGACGGACGGCCTCGGCGCGGTCTGGGAGAGCGAGTCGGTGACGATGAAGAAGTTCCCCTGCCACATCATGACCCATGCCCCGCTCGAGGCGCTGGCTGCCTTACGGGCGGAGCGGAGCTTCACCGCCAGCGAGGTCGAGAGCATCGAGATCCGCGGCATGGAGCGGATCGCCACGCATCATGACATCAAGGCGCCCGGCGACATCATGCAGGCGCAATACTCCATCCCCTTCATCGTGGCGCTGTCGCTGTTCCGCGATGTCGCCGATCCCGCCAACATCAGCGAGGACGTGCTCGCGGACGCCGCCGTTGCCGCCATGGCCGGGCGCATTCGCCTGATCGGTGATCCCGGCGCCAAGGGCTGGGGCACCGAGGTCACGGTCACACTGGCCGACGGAACCCGCCTCGGCCGCCGCATCGACGTCTTCCCCGGCATGGCCGAGCGCCCCTTCACCGAGAGCGAGCTCGCAGCGAAGTTCATGCGCCTGACGACGCACATGCCGCTGGCGCGACGCGAGACGCTGCTGGCCCAGCTCATGGCCCTGGAGACCATCGACGACGTGCGCAGCCTCGATCTCGCCTGAGCCTCAGGCGAGGCCGTCGCGTCCTGCTCCGGCCGGCCCGCCGTGGCGCCTGACACGCGAGACGCCGCGAACGTCGGCATGCCCGTCGGGCGCGACCGGAAGCATAAGCTGCCCTGATGGCCACTATTCGCCCCGCCTCGAACAAGAGGCCGGCAGCTCTCGACAGGGAGCGAGGGCGGGACTATCAGCTTTGCGCCAGGGTGTGATGTCACGGAGACCTCGATGAGCAGCCACGAGCCGACCGACAACCGCTACACGCAAGGCCTCGCCACTTTCATCTCCGACCTCACCTACGAGCGCCTGCCCGAGGAGGTGCGGACCCGCGCCAAGCTGCTGATCCTCGACTCGCTCGGCTGCGGTCTCTACGGAGCGCGGCTGCCCTGGACCAGGATCCTCGTCGATACCCTGTCGGCCGTCGATACCAGCACGGGCGCAGGTCTGTGGGGCTCAGCCAGGCGGCTGTCGGCCCCGCACGCCGCGCTCGTCAACGGCACGCAGGTGCAAGGCTTCGAGCTGGATGACGTGCACCGTCGCGGCGTCCTGCACGTGAATGCCGTAGCCTTGCCGGCGCTGACGGCGGTCGTCGAGATGCGGCCGGGCCTCTCGGGCCGCGACTATCTGGTCGGCGCGGTCGCCGGCTACGAGACCGGCCCTCGCGTCGGCATCTGCATGGGCCAGGAGCACATCGGCCAGGGCTGGCACTCGGGCGCCACCGTCGGCGTCTATGCCGCGGCCGCAGCCGCGGCCTCTGGCCTCAAGCTGTCGCCCGAGCAGACGGTGCACGCGCTCGGCATCGCCGGCACGCAGTCGGCGGGCCTGATGGCGGCCCAGTTCGGAGCCATGGTCAAGCGCATGCACGCCGGCCGCTCGTCGCAGAGCGGCCTGCTCGGCGCGCTGCTCGCCGCACGCGGCTTCACGGGCATCATCGACGTCTTCGAGGCGCCCTACGGCGGCTTCTGCACCACGTTCTCGCGCTCGAACGACCGCTTCCAGCTCGCCGAGCTCACGTCCGAGCTCGGCGAACGCTTCGAGACGATGCGGATCGCGCTCAAGTTCTACTCCTGCGTCGGCTCGAACCACACCACGCTCGACGCCATCCGCGACATCCGCAAGCGCCGCCCCTTCTCGCTCGGCGAACTCGACAAGGTGGTCGTTTTCGGCTCGCAGGTCACCGTCGATCACGTCGGCTGGCCGTACCGGCCCGAGGGGCTCACCTCGGCGCAGCTCAATCTGCCGTACTGTGTCGCCACGCTGCTGCTCGAGGACGACGTCTTCGTCGATCAGTTCGGCGAGGGCTGCGTCACCGACGAGGCGCGCATCGCCCTCTCGCGCAAGGTCGAGGTGCGCCACGATCCCGGCATCACCGCGCTCGGCTCGCGGTTCCGCCACAAGGTCCACGTCGAGGTGCACCTCGCGGACGGCTCGATCCACCGCGAGACACGCGAGGCTCCGCGCGGCAGCGAGGCCGATTTCGCCAGTGAAGCGGACATCGTGCGCAAATTCGAAAGCCTGACCCGCGACGCCCTGCCGGAGAGCCAGCGCCAGCAACTCGTCGAAACCGTCCTCGGGCTCGACAAGCTCGAGGATGCGAGCCGCCTCGCCAGGCTGCTGGCGACAGGGTAAGCGAAGATCGCAACAAGGGCTGGAGCAGGCCACCACGGGTCGCTAAGCTCGCGACGACCTCATTCCATCACCAAGGGCCAGGCCCGGACCACAAGAGAGAGAGAAACAGTCATGACCAGCCCCTTCGACCTCACCGGCCAGGTGGCCCTCGTCACCGGCTCGAGCCGCGGCATCGGCCGATCTATCGCCGAGACGATGGCTAGCCTCGGTGCCAAGGTGGTCATCTCCAGCCGAAAAGCCGAAGCCTGCGAGGAGGTAGCCGCCGCCATCACGGCCAAGGGCGGCGAGGCCATCGTCATTCCCTGCAACATCGGCCGCAAGCCGGAGGTCGAGGCGCTGATCAAGGGCACGCTCGACAAGTGGGGGCGTATCGACAGCCTCGTATGCAATGCCGCGATCAATCCTCACTTCGGCCCGCTCGCCAAGATCAGCGACGACGCCTTCGACAAGATCATGGCCTCGAACGTCAAGTCGAACCTGTGGCTCGCCAATCTGGCCGCACCCGGCATGGCGGACCGTGGCGGCGGCACGGTCATCATCGTCTCGTCGATCGGTGGCATCCGTGGCTCGGCCATGCTCGGCGCCTACGGCATCTCCAAGGCCGCGGATTTCTCGCTGGCTCGCAGCCTCGCCGTCGAGTGGGGGCCGAAGAACGTGCGCATCAACTGCATCGCGCCGGGCCTGGTGCGAACCGACTTCGCCCGTGCGCTGTGGGAGGACAAGGCCAATCTGGAGAAGCGACTGGTCACAACCCCGCTGCGACGCATCGGCGAGCCCGAGGACATCGGCGGCGTCGCGGCCTTCCTCGCCTCCAAGGCCGCCGCCTTCATCACCGGCCAGGTGATCGTCGCCGACGGTGGCGTGACCATCGCCTGAGCCGGCGGGCCGCCATCACGTCCCCCGCGGCTTGGCGCGGTGCGTCGGTGCGGCGTTGGCCGGGTCCTCCGGCCATGGGTGCCGGGGATAGCGTCCGCGCATGTCGGCGCGGACCGCGGCCCAGGAGCCCGACCAGAAGCCCGGCAGATCGCGCGTGATCTGGATCGGCCGGTGCGCCGGCGACAGCAGATGCAGCGTCAACGGCAGCCGGCCGCCGGCGAGGCTCGGGTGCCGGGTCGTGCCGAACAGCTCCTGCACCCGGATGTGCAGCGCCGGCGCATCGGGGCCGGCGTAGTCGATGGCGTGGCGATTGCCGGTCGGCGCCGTGAAGTGCGTCGGAGCAGCCTCGTCGAGCCGGCGGCGCAGATCCCAGGACACCATTGCGTCGAGGGCGGGCGTCAGATCCTCGGCGCCGAGGTCGCTGAGCCCGACGCGACCGTTGAGAAACGGGGCCAGCCAGGTCTCCACGCTCTCAGCCAGGGCCTCGTCGGACAAATCCGGCCAGCCCTCCCCCTCGGCCCGACGCAGGAAGCCGACGCGCTGGCGCAACTGCAATTGCGCCTTCGACCAGGGCAGGCGGTCGATGCCGAGGCTGGCGAGCCCCCGCGCCAGCGTACGCTGAGCCGCGTCGCCGCCCGGCACGGGTCGCGGCTCGCTCGCCAGCGTGATCGCACCGAGACGCCGGACACCGCGCGCCTTGAGACGCGCCGCTTGTTGGTCGAAGGTCAGCTCCTGAGCGACCTCGATGCGCTCACCGGCAAACGCGATGATCTCCGCCTCGCTGGCAGCGCACGCCAGCGTGATCCGTGCGGCGGCCGCCGCGCCCTGCAGCTCCGCCACGACGAGGAACGGCTCGCGCGCCAGGGGGGAAACGGGGTCGAGCCGCGCTCCACGCCCGTTCACGAGCAGGTATTGGCCATCGCCTCCGCGCGACTTGGCGATCCGATCGGGATAGGCAAGCGCCAGCAGCCCTGGCGTCGAGACGTCCTGGGCGGCCGCACCGTCGCCGGCGGCGCGGGCCCACCCCTTGGCGAGGCGGCGCATCTCGTGCGCGCGGGCCCCGCGATCGCGGCGAAACGCCTCCAGCCGCGTGACGAGGTCGGGGTCGTTGCCGCCGAGCCCCCGCTCGACGATGAGCGCGGCGATCTCGCCAGCCTTGTCGGCGGCGCCGACCGCAGCGGCAGAAAGCACCATGTGCGCCAGTCGCGGCGGCAACGCCAGCGCGCGCAAGCGACGCCCGGCCGGCGTGATCCGGCCGTCTCCGTCCAAGGCATGGATCGCGACGAGACCTTCACGGGCCGCCGCCAGCGCGGCCTCGCCCGGCGGATCAAGCCAACGCAGCTCAGAAGGATCGCGCGCGCCCCACTCCGCGATGGTCAGAAGCAGGCCCTTGAGGTCGCTCGCGCGGATCTCGGGCTCGGCGAACGGCCTGAGACTCGCCGACTCCGGCTCGTCCCACAGGCGATAGCACACGCCGGGCTCGGTCCGGCCCGCCCGTCCGCGCCGCTGGTCGGCCGATGCCCGCGACACGCGTTGGGTCTCGAGCCGCGTCAGGTCGGTTGCCGGCTCGTAGCGCGGCACGCGCGACAGTCCGCTGTCGACGACGATGCGCACGCCCTCGATGGTGATGGACGTCTCCGCGATCGACGTTGCCAGCACGACCTTGCGGCGAGCGCCGGTGGCCGCCGCGACGGCGCGGTCCTGCTCTCCGACGGAGAGGCCGCCGTGCAGGGGCAGGATTTCGACATCGGCTCCGAGGGCACGCTCGCTCAAGCGCTCGTGGACACGGCGGATCTCCGCCTGCCCCGGCAGGAACGCGAGGAGCGAGCCGGGCTCCGCCCTGAGCGCGCCCGCAATCGTCTCCGCCATCTGATCCTCGATGCGCCGGACGGCATCGCGGCCCACGTAGCGTGTCTCGACCGGATAGGCCCGCCCATCGGCGCGAATGACGCTGGCATCGCCAAGGAACCCGGCGATGCGCGTGTCGTCCAGGGTGGCGGACATCACCAGCAGGCGCAGATCGTCGCGCAGCGCGCCCTGCACATCGAGCGCCAGCGCCAGACCGAGATCGGCATCGAGCGAGCGCTCGTGAAACTCGTCGAACAGGATCGCGCCGACGCCCGTCAGCTCGGGATCGTCCAGGAGCATGCGGACCAGAACCCCCTCGGTCACGACCTCAATGCGCGTCCTGGCCGAAACCTTGGTGCCGAGCCGGGCACGCACGCCGACGGTCTCGCCGACCGCCTCGCCCAGCGTCGTCGCCATGCGTTCCGCGGCTCCCCGCGCCGCCAGACGCCGCGGCTCCAGCACGAGGATGCGGCGCGCGCCGAGCCAGGGCGCGTCGAGAAGCGCCAACGGCACGCGCGTCGTCTTGCC
>JAGRKR010000449.1 GCA_020442225.1 Hyphomicrobiaceae bacterium
GCTGCGCAAGAAGTTCAAGGTCGTGGACGACGACTTCGACGTGATCGAGACACTCTACGGGGTGGGTTACCGGTTCAAGGAAGCCTGATAGACCGCAAGGGCATGGCAGTTGAAGCGCAACGGCGATCCACCGTGCCGCCGCTGAAGCAGCGGCTGGAGACGGCTGCGACCTCGGTCCGAACGGCGCTGCCGCGTCTGCCGATCCTGCGCCCGATCCGCACGCTGGCGGGACGCATCTTCTTCTTCAATCTGGCGGGCCTCGCCATCCTGATCGTCGGCGTGCTCTACCTGAGCAAGCAGCAGGCGTGGCTGATCGAGGCGAAACGCGAGAGCCTGCGCACCCAGGGTGAGATCATCGCCGCGGCCATCGCTGCCAACGCCGCGCTTCAGACGGACAGCATCGTCCTCGATCCGACCCGCCTGCCCTCGCTCGACGGCGCACTGATCCAGCAGAAGGAGGACGAGCTGCCCTCCTACGAGTTGCCGATCAGCCCCGAGAACGTCAAACCGATCCTCTCGCGCCTTCTGCAGCCGACCCGCAATCGGGCACGCGTCTATACGCGCGACGGAACTTTCATCGCCGACAGCGACATCCTGTTCGGGCGGGAGATGCGGCCGGTCTCGTACCCCTCCGTGAGCTCCGAGACGCCGGGCCTGATGCGGCGCCTCGAGGATTTCGGCGCGCGCCTGCTGGCGTTCTTCTGGCCGACCGACCTGCCGATCTACAAGGAGCTCGGCCGCGGCAACGGCACCGAGTACGTCGAGGTGCAGGCGGCCCTCAACGGCATCGCCACGGCGATGCTGCGCGCCAACGACCGCGGCCGGCGCATCGTCTTCCTGGCCGTGCCGATCCGCCGCAACAAGGTGGTGCAGGGCGCGCTGCTGCTGCAGACCCGCAGCGGCGAGATCGACGACCTGATCGCCGGCGAGCGCAAGATCGTCGCCATGCTCTCGCTCATGGCCCTGCTGGCAACGCTCGGCTCCTCGATCATGCTGGCCCGCTCCGTCGCCGGACCGATGCGCAAGCTGGCCGTCGCCGCCAACCAGGTCCGGGTGGACATCTCCAACGTCAAATCGTTGCCCGACTACTCCGCGCGCGACGACGAGATCGGCGAGATGTCCGGCGCGTTCCGCGAGATGACCGAAGCCCTGTTGCGCCGCATCGAGGCGAGCGAGAAGTTCGCCGCCGATGTCGCGCACGAATTGAAGAACCCCATCACGGCGGCGCGCAGTACGGCGGAGGCGCTGGCCTTCGCACGGACGGAGGACGAACGGCGCGAACTCGTCGAGCTTATCCAACTCGACCTCAGACGCCTCAACCGGCTCATCACCGACATCTCCAACGCCTCGCGCCTCGACGCCGAGCTGATGCTGCGGCAGGCGGAGCCCGTCGACCTCGCCTCCATGCTGGACACGATGACGATCGGCTTCAACGACCGCTTCAGCGACGACAGCCGCAGAATCGCCTTCCACGTCACCGACCACACACGTTCGGGCTTCGTCGTGCGCGGCCACGACGTGCGGATCGGCCAGGTGTTCACGAACCTGGTCGACAACGCCCTCTCGTTCTCGCCGGAGAACGGCACCGTGACGGTGCGCCTGCGCCGCATCGGCGACGAGATCGAGATCGCCGTCGAGGACGAAGGCCCGGGCATTCCCGAGGACCGGCTCGCCAAGGTGTTCGAGCGCTTCTACACGGATCGGCCGGCGACCGAGAGCAAGCACGGCAAGAACTCCGGTCTCGGCCTGTCGATCTCCCGCGAGATCGTGCTGGCCTACCGGGGCCGCATCTGGGCGGAGAACCGCACGGAGCCGGCACCTGCCGTCGAGGGCGCCGCCCAGGCCCCGCCGAAAGTGCTCGGCGCCCGCTTCGTGGTCCGCCTGCCCTCCGCAACGGCCGTATCGAGCAGGACGGGGCCGAGTGTCCGCCGCCGATGAGCTCGTCCACGCAACCTGCCTGGCCCTCGGCGGCGACGCCGTGCTGGTCAGAGGCGCGCCCGGCGCCGGCAAATCGGATCTGGCCTTGCGCTGCATCGGCGCCGGCCCGCTGGCCCTCCTGCCGGACCGCCCCTGCCGACTGGTCAGCGATGATCAGGTCGTGCTGCAGCGCACCGGCGACACACTGCTGGCGTCGCCCCCTCCGAGCATCGCCGGCCTGATCGAGGTGCGCGGCCTCGGCCTCGTGCGCGTGCCCCATCTGGCGGCGGCGCGCGTCATGCTGGTGGCCGACCTCGTCCCGGCCTCGACGATCGAGCGGATGCCGGAGGACGGCCGTGTCGTCCTCGCGGGCGTCGCCCTGCCACTGCTGCGGCTGGCGCCGTTCGAGACCTCGGCGCCCGTCAAACTGCTGATCGCGCTCGCGACCGCTGCCGGCGCGCTCGAGCGGCGGGACGGCGCGCAATGAGGCTTGCCGCCGCCCGCCCGCGCCCCGAGACTTGCCAAAGCCGTGAGCAAGATGATGATCTAGCTTGCACGCTGGCGGCGGCTTCGACGATTATGCAGCGCAGCAAGGCCCTGCACCAAGAGGAACGGTTGACCTGCCGATGATCGGTCTCGTCATTGTCACGCACGGCGGCCTCGCCAGGGAATTTCAGGCGGCGCTCGAGCACGTGGTCGGCCCGCAGGAGCGCATCGAGACCATCTCGATCGGCCCCGAGGACGACATGGAGGAGCGGCGCAACCAGATCCTGAGCGCCGTGGCCCGCGCCGAGGCCGGCGACGGCGTCATCGTGCTCACCGACATGTTCGGCGGCACACCGTCCAATCTGGCCATCTCCGTGATGGACGAGCGCAAGATCGAGGTGATCGCGGGCATCAACCTGCCGATGCTGATCAAGCTCGCGTCCGTGCGTGCCGACACGCCCATCACCGAGGCCGTGGATCTGGCGAAGGAGGCCGGCCGCAAGTACATCAGTGTCGCGAGCCAGCTCCTCGCGAGCCAGAAATGAGCTCCGACGCGACACCGCCGCCGGGCTCGGGCGAGGCCATCATGAGCCGCGCCGCGCCGTTCGGGGCCGAGGTGACGATCGTGAACGTCAAGGGGCTCCACGCGCGCGCCTCCGCCAAGTTCGTCAAATGCGCCGAGACCTTCGACGCGGATATCCGCGTCACCCGCGACAGCCAGACGGTGGGCGGCACCTCGATCATGGG
>JAGRKR010000450.1:0-3985 GCA_020442225.1 Hyphomicrobiaceae bacterium
GTCGCTTGCGGTGATGGAAGCGTCTAAGCAATCTCGCTGCTGCTGCAGTTTTTGTCGCTCACAGGCCGTGGGCCCTCCGCGGGGGCGGCGCTCGCGCCGGGTCGTTTTGCTCCCTTGTCGCCTGCGGCGATGAAGGAGTGCGACCACTCTGGCGCGTCCAGCACCATTTCCGATCATGCGCTCAGGACTTGCCGCCGGCACGGTGTGCCATGCAACGGGTCAGGCGATCGCTCCCGTCACGGCGCTGCGGATCTCCTCCAGGCTGAACGGCTTGGCGAGGAAGCCCGCGATATTGGCCGGCCCGGTGTCGAGGTTGTCCCGTTCGCCCGCATGTCCGGATATGAGCAGCACCGGCAACCCGGCGGCATGCTTGGCCGCGGACTTTGCGAGGGCCAGTCCATCCATGCCGGGCATGTCGATGTCGGTGACCAGAAGGTCGAAGCCATCCGGCGATCTGGCGATGAGCTCGAGGGCCGAGGCACCGTCTGCCACCACTGTGACCGTGTGCTTGTCGAGTTCCAGGGCCCGGCGCACGAGGTCTCGAGCGCCCGCTTCGTCGTCCGCGAGCAGTATCCTGGCCATGCGGCACCTCCCTCCAGGGATAGACTCACCCGTTCCGACCGATAGGCCAGGTGGCCACCCCCATACCGTCTCGACGCGGCAGAATGTGGGTCGCAGCCCCGACCGCTCGCATCCTAGCGCCACTCCTGTGACCCGTTTGCGGCAAAGCGTGTCCGCTCACGTCAGGCTGGGGATATGTCCGACGAACGGCAGCTCGCGAAAGCGGTGCGCCAGGTCCATGCCGTAGCCGACCACGAACACTTTCGGGCAGGGAAAGGCGCTGAAGTCGGCGCGGATGGTGGCGGCGCGGCGCACGGGCTTGTCCAGCAGCACGCAGGTCAGGATCTGCCGGGCGCCGCGGGCCGCCACGAGATCCTTCGCGTAGGCGAGCGTACGTCCGGATTCGAGGATGTCGTCGATGATGAGGACGTCGCGCCCGCGCACGTCGCTCTCGATGTCCCGCAGGATCTCGACGCTGCCGAGGGACGAGGTGCCGCTGCGATAGCTCGACAGCGAGATGAAATCGACCTCCGGAGCCAGGCCGGCCTTGTGGAGGGCGCGCAGCAGATCGGCGGCGAAGACGAAGCTGCCCTTGAGCACCGCGATGACCAGCAGGCCGTCCGCGAACCGCCCGGAAATCTCGGTGGCGAGCTCGTCGATGCGGGTTGCTATCGTCTCGGCCGAGAATAGAACCTCGACATGTGGGCCTGTCTTGTCCATCCGCGATCACCTCCCGAGGGGCCGACGTGCCGGCGAACGCCTTGTTCGCGCCGCAGCTTATTGCTGCTCGGAGAAGCGCGCCACGACCTTGTAGCCCTCGCCGTTGGGCGCGGGCATGCGGGCGTGGAAGAGCGTGGCGTTGCCGGGGCCTATGGTGCGCGTGTCGATCCTGGCACGGATGCTGGAGGCCGTCCTGCCGTTGGTGTCGTGCAGGCGGACGACGATGTCGGGCACGGTTATGGACTGCGACAAGGGGTTGACGACGCGCCCCCTGATTTCGAGCACGGCATTGCCCGGACCGCTGGCGACCGTCCAGACCTTGACGATGGTCAGGCCGCGGTCGCTGACCGGAACGCCCAGCATCTGGTAGAGACCGCGCGTGGCCGGCAGCCATCCGATGACCTTCACGGGCGGCAGGGCGAAGATCTGCACGAGCGCTCCACTCGCGGCGGAGGCGACGATCAGGCCCGCGAGGATCATCCTGCGCAAGTCGTGGGCGCCCGGCGGCGCTTGGCGGGGGCGGTGCCGCGTGGCCGGGAGCTCGACGCCCGGCGGACGGCGGCGCGGAGCTGGCGCCAGGGCGCGCGCGCCGCTCGGGATTGCCGCCTGCGGTCCCGGTGCCACGAAGCCGGGCGTAGCCGGCATCCGCCGCGGCGAGGGATGCCCAGATTGCCCCACGGACCGTCGCGCGGAAGCCTCAGCTTCGCCACCATCGTTGCCCAAAGTCGCGGCAGGTGTGGTGTGGTGACGTGGCGCGCCGGTGGTTGGCGTATCGAGGTGGTCCAAAGCGAGGGGCGAAACGCGCCAGACCGTCCCGCAGGTGGCGCATCTCACGCGTCGACCGGCGACGGGCACGGTGGCGTCGAGCCGGTAGTGAGCGGAGCACTGAGGGCACGAGATTTTCATCGTCGAAGGAACGCCTGGCAATTGACGAGATGGTCTCGTTAGCGGCCGAAGATGGACCAACTAAGGCCATGCCGGCGGCCGCCTACGCAAACGTTTCCGGATGGCGATGCCGCGGACATTGATCCCAGCCTCGCCATTGCGCATAAGAGGCAGCACGTCGCCATGAGCACGATTCGGGAGCGGCCCGGTGATTAGGTTGCAGAATGTCGCCATCAAGTACGGCCGGGGGTCGGATGTCCTGCGCGACGTCTCGTTTCATCTGGCGCCGGGCTCGTTCCACTTCCTGACCGGGCCATCGGGGGCCGGCAAGACGTCGCTTCTCAGGCTTTTGTTCCTGTCGGTGCATCCCACCCGCGGCTCCTTTCAGCTGTTCGGGCAGGAAGTGGCCAAGGTCTCCGCGGCCCATCGCGCGCAATTGCGGCGGCGCATCGGCATCGTTTTCCAGGACTTCCGGCTGCTCGACCACATGACGACATGGGAGAACGTGGCCCTGCCGCTGCGCGTCGTCGGCAAGCGCATCGACGACTATCGCGAGGACGTGACGGATCTGCTGCAGTGGGTCGGGCTCGGCGATCGCATGCACGCCTACCCCTCGATCCTGTCGGGTGGCGAGAAGCAGCGCGCCGCCATCGCCCGCGCGGTGATCGCCAAGCCCGAGCTGCTGCTGGCCGACGAGCCGACGGGCAACGTCGATCCGCAGATGGCGCGCCGGCTGCTGCGGCTCTTCATCGAGCTCAACCGCCTCGGCACGTCCGTGGTGATCGCCACCCACGACCATCAACTGATGCGCCAGTTCAAGGCGCCCAAACTGGAGTTGCACGAGGGCCATGTCCGGATCATTTGACCCTCCGACAGGTCCGCCCTCGCCGTCACTGCCGCCGCAGATTCGCGAGCCGGCGTCGTATCGCGGCGGACCTCCGTCCCAGCCGTCGGGCTCCGGCGGCGCACCACGGCATGCCGGAGCCGGCGAGCTCAAGGCGCCACGGCAAAGCCGTGAGCCGACCGTGCGCGAGAGCGGCACCGGCACCATCGTGCCGGCGGGCTCGGTGACCGGCCGCTCGCTGACCCTCGTCGTGACCATCATGTGCTTCCTCGCCTGCCTGACCGCAGGCGCCGTCTACATGATCAACCAGTCCGCCGCCGCCTGGCTCCGCGATATCTCGAGCGAGGTGACCGTTCAGGTCGAACCGCGCGAGACTGTCGACACCGAGAAGCGGATGACGGAGGTGGCGTTCTTTCTCGCCCGGCAGGCGGGCGTCAAGGGCGTGCGACCGCTGTCGGCGAAGGAATCCGGAGCGTTGCTCGAGCCATGGCTCGGCCAGCTCGACGCCTTGCGCGCCCTGCCGGTGCCGCGGCTGATCGCCCTCGAGCTCGACCGCTACAACCCACCCGACCTCGACAAGCTGCGCAAGGCGCTGACGAGCCAGTTCAAGGATCAGGTGACGCTCGACGATCACCGGCATTGGCAGCGGCAAATCCGCACGGTGACGCGCACCCTGGCCCTCGGCGGGCTTGCCATCCTCGTCCTCGTCGGCGCCGCCACCACTGCGATCATCGTCTCGGCGACCAAGAGCGCCATGGCCTCCAATCGCGATATCGTCGAAGTGCTGCATTTCGTGGGTGCCTCCGACCGGTTCATCGCCCGCGAGTTCGAGCGTCACTTCCTGCGCCTCGGTGTTCGGGCCGGCCTGACGGGCGCCGGCTTCGCCATGCTCGTGTTCATTGGTCTGCCCACGACCATGCAACTTCTGGGTGGGGGCGTGGTCACAGCCGCCGAGTTGCAACGTCTGGTCGGCAG
>JAGRKR010000450.1:4039-6683 GCA_020442225.1 Hyphomicrobiaceae bacterium
GCGCTCTGCATGTTGACGTCACGCTATGGCGTGTATCGCATTCTCAACAGCCAGCACTGAGCGGCCGCCGCCGCAGCGATGAGCCGATGCAAGTCGCGGCGAGAGCGGCTATTGTCTGGACACGCGCACCTCGAGTTGCGGCCTGCCGATGAACTGCGCGGACGTGGCGCGTCGTGCCGGCATCTCGCCGACGCGGTACAGCTCAGGTGCAGGGTGGTGCGTTTGGGGAGCGTCTCAAGCAGGCGATGCGCAGAGGATTGACGGTTCTGGTAATCCTGATGGGCCTCGGGCTCGCAGTGTTCTGCGCAGGCCTCCTCGCCTTCGCCTATACCGTCAATCGCCAGGTGCCGAGCGCAGGCGGCAAGGCCGACGGCATCGTCGTGCTGACGGGCGGCGAGTACCGCATCGCCGAGGCGATGAAGCTGCTGGCCGAAGGGCGCGCCAGGCGGCTACTCATTTCCGGTGTCAATCGCAAGACGACGCGCGAGGGCCTGCGGCGGCTGACCGGACGCGGGGAAGGCCTTTTCGAGTGCTGCGTGGATATCGGCTATGCGGCTCACGATACGATCGGCAATGCCGAGGAGTCGCGGGTCTGGGCCGAGCGCTGGGGGTTCAAGCGCCTGATCGTCGTCACGGCGAGCTACCACATGCCGCGCAGTCTGGCGGAGCTTGGCCGGGCCATGCCCGGCGCGCACCTGCAACCGCATCCGGTGGTCCCGCGTAATTTCCGCATCGACTCCTGGTGGAGCCATCCCGGCACCGCCAGGCTGCTCGTGTCCGAGTATGTGAAATTCATCCCGGCGGCCTTGCGGCTCGCCATGTCGCGCATCTCGCATGCCGCCGGCATGGCGAAATCGCCGCGGGTGGCGACGCGCCGCGATCTGCCGAGCTGACCGGAGCCCAACCCTGCATGATCCGCTCGATCCTCTTCGCCATCGCCTTCTATATCGCCACGGCGCTCTTTCTGCTGCTCGGCAGCCCCCTCCTGCTGGGACCGCGGCGCTGGGCCATGATGGGACTGAAGGCGCATGCGATCGCCTGCTGCTGGCTGCTGAGGCTCATCGTCGGCACGCGCCTCGAGGTGCGCGGACGCGAGAATCTGCCCGATGGTGCGGTGCTCGTCGCCGCCAAGCACCAGTCGGCCTGGGACACCTTCGGCCTCGTGCCGCTGTTCCGCGATCCAGCGCTCGTCATGAAGGCGGAGCTGTTCAGGATCCCGCTCTACGGCTGGTTCTCACGCAAGTTCGGCATGGTCGAGGTGCGCCGCGACAAGCGCTCGGCGGCCATGCGCCAACTGCTGGTGGACACCAAGGATCGCGCCGAGGCGGGCCGTGAGATCGTGATTTTTCCCGAGGGCACGCGCACGGCGCCGGGCGCGGAGCCCGACTTCAAGCCGGGACTGGTGCTGCTCTACGAGGGGCTCGGGCTGCCCTGCGTGCCCATGGCGATCAATTCGGGCATGTTCTGGCCCCGGCGCGTGTGGCGGCGCTATCCCGGCACGATCGTGGTGGAGTTTCTGCCGGCGATCCCGCCAGGCGTGCCGCGCAAGGTTTTCAAGGCGCAGGTGGAAGGCGCGATCGAGCGCGCGACGAGCCGGCTCGTGCTCGAGGCCCGCGCCAAGGCGGCGTCGCCCGGATCTGTCGCGCCGCTTTCCGCCGAGGCTCTTGCACGCCTCGAGGCCACTGCGGGCGCGGTCGTCAAACGTTGATCAAGATGAGTACAAAATAAGAACATTTCTTGACCCGAGCGGGTATCGCCCCTATCCTCGTCCCTGTCACGCATGGGTGAGTTTGGAAGGGCAATGTCACTCGGGCTACAGGTCGCCAGCCCCGTCTCGGAGCGCATCTGGAACGAGAAGTATCGCCATCGCGCCGCCGATGGAACGCCTCTCGACCAGACGATCGACGACACCTGGGCACGCGTCGCCAAGGCGGCCGCCAAGGCGGAGCCGCCGCGCCAGCGCCGGCACTGGGAGGCGCGCTTCTTCGAGGCCATGCAGGGGTTCGGCTTCCTGCCGGCCGGGCGCATTCTCGCGGGCTCCGGCACCGGGCGCCGCGTCACACTGTTCAACTGCTTCGTCATGGGCCGGGTCGACGACGACCTCGGTGCGATCTTCGACAGCGTCAAGGAAGCCGCCCTCACCATGCAGCAGGGCGGGGGCATCGGCCAGGACTTCTCGACCTTGCGGCCCCAGGGAGCGCTGGTCCGCAGCATCGGGGCCGACGCCTCCGGGCCGGTCAGCTTCATGCACGTGTGGGACGCCATGTGCCGGACCATCATGTCGGCCGGCGCGCGGCGCGGCGCCATGATGGCGACGCTCGCCTGCGATCATCCGGACATCGAGGCGTTTCTCGCGGCCAAGTCCGAGCCGGGACGCCTCACCATGTTCAATCTCTCCGTGCTGGTCACGAACGCCTTCGTGACGGCAGTGCGCGAGGACGCGGACTGGGATCTCACGTTCGCCGGCAAGGTCTATCGCACGGTGCGCGCACGCGACCTCTGGCAGAAGATCATGCAGGCGACCTACGCGTACGCGGAGCCCGGCGTCATCTTCATCGATCGCGTGAACGCGGCCAACAACCTCGCCTATTGCGAGGCGATCCGCGCCACCAATCCCTGCGGCGAGCAACCGCTGCCGCCCTAT
>JAGRKR010000001.1 GCA_020442225.1 Hyphomicrobiaceae bacterium
GTCAGCGTCGCCACGATGGTCGGGTTGCCGACCTCGGCAACCGCATCGATGGCGGCATCCTTGCGCGGACGCCCGTCGCCCATGCCCCAGTGGCGGGCGATGTTCTCGATGACGACGATGGCGTCGTCGACGAGGATACCGATGGAGAAGATCAGCGCGAACAGCGACACGCGGTTGAGCGTGTAGCCCATCAGCCAGGAGGCGAACAGCGTCAGCAGGATGGTGATCGGGATGACGATGGCGACGACCACGGCCTCGCGGCGGCCGATGGCGAACAGCACCAGCGCGATGATCGAGACGGTCGCCAGCCCCAGGTGGTAGAGAAGCTCGTTGGCCTTCTCGTTGGCGGTCTCGCCGTAGTCGCGCGTCACCTCCACCGAGATGTCCTCTGGGATCAGCGTGCCTTCGAGCTGCTCGAGGCGGTGCAGCACCGTCTCGGCAACCGTGACGGCGTTGGAGCCGGCGCGCTTCGCCACCGCGACGGTGACGGAGGGAACGCGCTTCAGATCGTCCCCGTCGCGCATCACGGTGGAGACGAGGTTGTCGCCGTCCTGCGTGGTGAAGGTGATGTCGGCAACGTCGCGCACGTAAACCGGACGGCCGTCGCGCGTGGTGAGCAGCAGGTTGCCGATCTCGGTCGGCGTGCGCAGCGTCTCGCCGGCCACCAGCATCACCTGGTCGCCCTGGTCGCGGATACGGCCGGTCGGGAAGGCGCGGTTGGCGCTCTGCACCTTGCCCGCGAGCTGCTGCAGCGTCACGCCGTAGAGCGCGAGGCGCGCCGGATCGGGCGCGATGCGGATGATCTCCGGCGTCTCGCCGACCAGGTAGGTCAGGCCGACATCGTCGATCTTGGCGATCTCGGTGCGCAATTCGCGCGCCAGCCGCGTCAGGTCGTTGGCGGTGATGCGATCAGCCGCTTCGGGCTTCGGTGCCAGCGTCAGCGTGACGATGGCGACGTCGTCGATGCCGCGGCCGACGATCTGCGGCTCGGGAATACCGACGGGGATGGCGTCGAGATTGGCGCGGATCTTGTCGTGCACGCGCAGGATCGCCGCATCCGACGAGGTGCCGACGACGAAGCGCGCGGTGACCAGCACGCCATCGTCCATGCTCTGCGAGTAGACGTGCTCGACGCCGTCGATGCTCTTGACGATGGCTTCCAGCGGCTCGGTGATGAGCTTTGCCGCATCCTCGGCCTTCAGGCCGTCGGCGCGCACCTGGATGTCGACCATCGGCACCGAGATCTGCGGCTCCTCCTCGCGCGGCAGGGTGATCAGCGCGATCATGCCGAAGGCAAAGGCCGCGATCAGGAACAGCGGCGTCAGCGGCGACGTGATGAAGGCACGCGTCAGGCCACCGGCGATGCCGGCATTGTGGGACTTGTCGCTCATGGCACGATGACCGTGTCGCCGGCTTCCAGGCCGCTCAGGATTTCGATGACGTCGGCCCCGTCCAGCGTCATGGTGGAGCCGGTGATGACCGCGCGCTCGACCTCGTGATCGTCCTCGGCGACCTTGACGAAGTCGATGCCGGAACGCGTCTCGACGGCGGAGGCGGGCACGGCCAGCGCCTTGCGCTCGCCGACCGGAACCTCCACCAGCACGCGCGCGTCC
>JAGRKR010000451.1 GCA_020442225.1 Hyphomicrobiaceae bacterium
CGGCTTGACGATGATGTCCTTGTGCTCGGCGCGGAAGGCGCGCACGTCCTCGAGCTGGCGCGTGACGATGGTCGGCGGCATCAGGTCGGGGAAGTTCAGCACGAACACCTTCTCGGGCGCGTTGCGCACGCTCGCGGGGTCGTTGACCACCAGTGTGCGCGGATGGATGCGCTCGAGCAGATGCGTCGTGGTGATGTAGGCCATGTCGAAGNNGAAGGGCGGGTCCTGGCGCAGCAGCACGACGTGGCAGTCCTCGAGGTCGACGACGCGCGTCTCACCGAGCGTGTAGTGGTCGCCGACGGCGTCCTTGACCGCCAGCGTAGCGCCGCGGGCCAGCAGCCGCCCCTTCTGCAGCGAGAGATTGGGCGGCGTGTAATAGAAGATCTCGTGGCCGCGGCTCTGCGCCTCGAGCAGCAGGGCGAAGGTCGAATCGCCCCGGATGTCGATGCGGTCGATAGGGTCCATCTGGCAGGCGATCTTCAAGGGCATCGATAGGGGCTCCCGGTTGTGTCGTCGCCGCCAGCAGCGGCCGTGCGGGCGATAGCAAGGCCCTCCCGGAGCGGCCTGTCAACGGTCTTTGCGCGGCGCGCTCCAGGGTCGATGGAAAGCGTTCGGCAGGTGGCGCGGCCATGCGCGCGGGGCCATCAGGATCAAGTCGAGGCCGAACTCGTGCTCCTGATAACGCGGGTGGCGCGCCAGCCAGTGTTCGGCGGCGCGGATGATGCGCTCGCGCTGGCGGGCGGAGAGCGACATCTCGGCAAGCGCCAGGGTCGGGCGATGCTTGACCTCGACGAAGGCGAGGCGGCGACCGCGCACGGCGACGATGTCGATCTCGCCGGCGGGAACGCGATAGCGCCGCTCCAGGATGCGGTAGCCCTTGAGCCGCAGCACGACACGGGCCAGCCATTCGGCGACGTGGCCCGTGCGATAGCGCTGCTGGCGGGTGGCGCGGCCCGGGCGTGGCGGTCCTGTGGCGCGGCCGCTCATGGCTCGCCCTCGCCTCCCCTCAGCGCGAGACCGATCTGGTAGGCCCGCCGCTGCGAGACCCCGAGCCGCTCGGCGACCTCCCGCGCCGCGGCCTTGAGGCCGAGCGTCGGCGCGAGGGCCCCCACGGCGGCGCGCACGGCGGCGTCATCCACGGTCGCCTCGCCCGGCGGTGCCACGAGAACGACCATCTCGCCGCGCGGCGTGTCCTCGAGGGCCCAGGCCGCGAGCTCGGCGAGGCTGCCGCGCCGCACCTCCTCGTAGAGCTTGGTGAGCTCGCGGGCGACGACGGCCCGGCGGTCGCCAAGCCCCTCGGCGAGGTCGGCCAGCGCCTCGGCGAGACGCGACGGCGCCTCGAACACGATGAGCGTCGCCGGGATCGCCGCCAGCTCGGCGATACGCGCCCGCCTCTGCCCCTGACGCGGCGGCAGGAACCCGGCGAACAGGAAGCGGTCCGAGGCGAGGCCCGAGGCGGCGAGCGCCGTGGTCACGGCCGAGGGACCGGGTACGACGGTGACGCGCTGGCCGGCGTCGATCACCGCCTGCACGAGCTTGAGGCCGGGATCGGAGATGAGTGGCGTGCCGGCATCCGAGACGAGGGCCACGGCCTGGCCGGCCTCCAGCGCCGCCAGCACGCGCGGCCGCTCGCGGTGGGCGTTGTGCTCGTGATAGCTCGCGAGCGGCGTGCCGATGCCGTAATGGTCGAGCAGGCGGCGGCTGTGACGGGTGTCCTCGCACCAGATCGTGCGCACCCCGGCCAGCACGGCAATGGCCCGCAGAGTCATGTCGGCGAGGTGACCGATCGGCGTGGCGACCACGTAGAGCCCCGGCGCGAGCGGCTGGGCCAGCGCCTCGTCGAGGGCGGCACTCGCACGGGCGGCGATGCGGGCGCGCACGGACGCCGACAGGCCAGCCGCAGCAGGCTCCTCCCCACTCTGCCGCGGCGACGCTTCCTCAGCGCTCATGCGCCGCCTCGCCGGCCGCTCATGCTCAGTGCTCGCATCACCATGTGGAAAGATAACTGCTTCATGCCGGCGCGGCTTGTTCCGCCTCCCGAATCCGCTTCAAAGTCCTGCGATCCGAGTGTAACACGAAGAGGTCACACACCGACTGTAATGGCATGGTGTGCTTGCGGATCGTGCTCCGCCCATGGCGTTGCCGCTTTCGTGCGGAATTGGATGGACCGGCGATCATCCGGGCAACCTCGCATCATGAGGAAGCCCGGCGCCAACGGGCTCGGGCACACTGCGCGATGGCACGCAGTGACGTCAACGTGCGGTTGCCGTCTGGGATTGCGAATGGGGCTCTCATCATCCTTTGCCGGTCTGTTCGGGCGCGCCTGCCGGGCCACCGCTGCGCTCGCCTCGGCGCTGGTGCTCGCCGGCTGCTCGGTCGGCGGCAATCAGCTCGCCACACCCGGCGCGACGCCTCAAGCCTCGCCGCTCTCCGCACCACCGAGTGCGCTCGACAAGCGCAGCCCCGTCAAGGTGGTGATGATCCTGCCGCTGTCCGGCGGCGGGCAGACCGAGATCATCGCCAAGGCCATGAAGCAGGCCGGTGAGATGGCGCTGTTCGAATTCGACAACCCGGCCGTTCAGCTCATCGTCAAGGACGGCAAGGGCACGCCCGAAGGCTCGCGCGCCGCCGCCGAGGAAGCCGTCAAGGTCGGCGCCGAGCTGATCATCGGCCCGCTGTTCGCGAAGTCCGTGGCGGCCGTGACCCCGGTCGCCCGCAAGGCCAACATCCCCGTCATCGCCTTCTCGAGCGACCGCGCAGTGGCGACCCGCGGCACGTATCTGCTGAGCTTCATTCCCGGCACCGACGTGCCGCGCATCGTCAGCTATGCCTCGCAGCAGGGCCGCAAGCGGTTCGCCGCCCTCATCCCCGACGACGCCTACGGGCGGCTGATCGAAAGCGAGTTCCGGCAGAGCGTCACCCGCAGCGGCGGCACCGTCGTCACGGTCAGCCACTTCCCGGTGACCGCCAACGCCATGCTCGATCCGGTCAAGCGCACCAAGGAGGCCATCGACGCCGCCCAGGCGGCCGGCCAACCCATCGACGCCCTGTTCCTGCCGGCCGGGGAGGAATCGCTGCCGACGATCGCCTCGCTGTTGAAGTTCAAGGCCATCGATACCCGCAGCATCAAGCTGCTCGGCCTCGGCGGCTGGAACTATGCCAATGCCGGACGCGAGCCCGTGCTGCTCGGCGGCTGGTATGCCGCGCCCGACCCGCGCGGCTGGCATGACTTCGCCCAACGCTTCGCGCGCACCTACAAGGGCGTGCCGCCTCGCATCGCCTCGGTCGCCTTCGACGCCGTCAGCCTGGCACTCGCGCTGTCGGGCGGACCGGCCGGCAACCGCTATACCGAGGCGAACCTGACGCGCACCAGCGGCTTCGCGGGCATCGACGGCCTGTTCCGTTTCCAGCCGAGCGGCCTCGTCGAGCGCAACTTCGCGGTTCTGGAGGTTCAGAGCTTCGGCTCCAAGCTGCTGGATGCGCCGCCATCGACGTTTGCGGCCACGCCCTACACCTCGGCGCTGCCCCGCCTGCCGAGGCTGCCCGGCGTCAATTGAGATCGCCCGCACCGACCTCGCAGAAGGCGCCGGACAGCGACAGCACGATCTCGTTCAATACGATACGGCCGCGCTCGCTCGCCCGGATGCGACGGCCGTCAGGCTGACGCTCGACGAAGCCGAGCCGCTCCAGCTCGCTCACGGCGTCCTCGCGGGGCGCCCGGCCCGTGATGCGGGCGAGCCGCCCAAGGTCGAGCCCTTCGGCGAGACGCAGACCCATCAGCAGCATCTCGTCGGCCATCTCCGCCGCGCCCAGGGTCTCGCTCTCCACAACTCCATGGCCGTGGGCGCGGACATGCGCCAGCCAGCGCTCGGGATTGCGCTCGGTGACGAGCGCCCGGCGGCCGGACCCGCAGGGCAGCGGCAGACGCGAATGAGCCCCCGGTCCGACGCCGAGATAGCCGCCGTAGCGCCAGTAGAGCAGGTTGTGCGCGGACTCCTGCCCGGGCCGGGCATGGTTCGAGATCTCATAGGCCGACAGACCCGCCGCCCCCGTCCGCTCCTGCGTGATCTCATAGAGCGCGCAGGCGACATCGGGATCGGGCGTCACCAGCCGACCCGCCCGATGCAGGGTGGCGAAGGGCGTCCCCTCCTCGATCGTCAGTTGATAGAGCGAGAGGTGGTCGGTGCCGAACGTCAGCGCCTCGTCCAATTCACGCGCCCAGGCTTCCGGCGTCTGTCCCGGCCGGGCGTAGATCAGGTCGAAGGAGACGCGCTCGAAGGTCCGGCGCGCCGTCTCCAGCGCCCTCCTGGCCTCCGCCAGGTCATGCAGGCGCCCGAGCGCCCTCAGCGCCGCCTCGTCGATGGCCTGCACCCCGAGCGACACGCGATTGACGCCTGCCGCCCGATACCCCTGGAAGCGACCGGCCTCCACGCTCGACGGATTGGCCTCCAGCGTGATTTCGCAGGCAGGGGCAAGCGGCCAGAGTCCGGCGACGGCGTCGAGCAGTGCGCCGACCGCAGCCGGCGTCATCAGCGATGGCGTGCCGCCGCCGAAGAAGATGCTCGTGACCTGCCGGCCGCCGAGACCGTCCGCCAAGGTGGTCAACTCGCGCACCAATGCGGCGACGTAGCTTGCCTCGTCCACGCCGCCGTGCCGGACATGGCTGTTGAAGTCGCAA
>JAGRKR010000452.1 GCA_020442225.1 Hyphomicrobiaceae bacterium
TCATAGGCCATGCCGGCCGACATGGCGCCGTCGCCGATGACGCAGACGACCTGATTGTCGCGGCCGTCGAGATCGCGCGCCACGGCCATGCCGAGCCCCGCCGAGATCGACGTCGACGAGTGTGCCGCACCGAAGGGGTCGTACTCGCTCTCGCCGCGCTTGGTGAAGCCGGAAAGACCGCCGCCCTGTCTCAGCGTGCGGATCCGGTCACGCCGCCCGGTGATGATCTTGTGCGGATAGNNAGGCCTGATGGCCGACGTCCCATATGAGGCGGTCGCGCGGCGTGTCGAAGACCCAGTGCAGGGCGACCGTCAACTCCACCACCCCGAGGCCCGCGCCGAGATGGCCGCCGGTCACCGAAACGGCGTCGATCGTTTCGCGTCGAAGCTCGTCGGCCAGTTGGAGCAGATCGGTTTCGGGCAGCTCACGCAACTCATGAGGTGTCCGCACCTTGTCGAGGAGCGGCGTCCTACTCTTAGACTCCACGTGCAGTCCTTCCGGGACAGAAATCGTTGATTATGCGGGAGCTGCGGCTTCCGGACCTCGCCGGTGTGACGGACAGGCTCCGCGTTTGAAACAAGTATAAGCCATTCGAGCTGTTTTGTAACCGGCCTCGCAACCTTGATTGACGGGCGATCTCGCGAAGGCGCATGCATGCAAGTGACGCATCGCGCCCGCGGGACGGCCCGGCGCGGCAGCCGGACCGGTCGTCGACAGGGGGCGCCTCGGCACGGGCGGCCGGTCACACCGGGGCTCTGCGCCTCAACCCTGCTCCGGCTCGAGCGGCTCGCTGCCGTCCGGCTTGCCCTCGGGCGACAGGGTGAGCTTCTCCACCTTGGCCTCGGCCTGCTTGAGCAGCCGCTCGCAGTGGGCCTTGAGTGCGTCGCCGCGCTCGTAGATGCTGATGCTCTCCTCGAGCTCGACGCGGCCGGTCTCCAGGCGCTGAACGATCTGCTCGAGCTCCTTGAGGGCGGTCTCGAAGCTCATGTCCTTGAGATCGGTATGGCGTTGCGCGGATCGTGCCATGGTCATGTCCATCTCTCGGTCTGCCCCCACCCCTGGCGTTTGCCGGCCCGGGGGTGGTCGTCACCCCGCGCGGTCCATCAAGGTCTTGACGTGCACTGCGACCGATCTCGCCAGCGCCGCCAGATCATAGCCGCCTTCGAGCATCGAAACGACGCGGGCGCCAGCGTGCTTCTCCGCTTGATCCACGATTTTCTCCGTGGCCCAGGCGAAATCGGCCTCGACGAGCCCCAGATTGGCCAGCGGATCGGCCTTGTGGGCGTCGAATCCGGCGGAGATGAGGACGAGATCGGGGCCGAAATTGTGGAGCGCCGGCAGGATTCGCGATTCGAACGCCTCGCGGAAGTGCACGCCGTCGTCGCCCGGCCGCAACGGCGCATTGCAGATGTTGCCCACACCCGTCTCGTCGCGGGCGCCCGTGCCGGGGTAAAGGGGCATCTGGTGTGTCGAGGCGAAGAACAGGTTCTTGTCGTTCCAGTAGATGTCCTGCGTGCCGTTGCCGTGGTGGACGTCGAAATCGACGACGGCGATGCGCTCCGCCCCGTGCTTGACGCGCGCGTACATGCCGGCGATGGCGACGTTGTTGAACAGGCAGAAGCCCATGGCTCGGGCCGCCTCGGCGTGGTGCCCGCACGGACGCACGGCGCAGAAGGCGTTCCTGGCCTTGCCCGACATGACCGTGTCGACGGCGAGCAGGCCGGCGCCGACCGCGCGCAACGCCGCCTCCCACGAGCCCGGCGACATCACCGTATCGGGATCGAGGCGGACAAGCTCGCCGCCGGGCTTCGGTGCGAGGCGGCGCACCTGCTCGACATAGGTCTTGGGGTGAGCGAGCTCGATCCACTTGGTGTCGGCGAGCGGCGCCTCGACGCGGTTGAGCGTCTTGAAGAGATCATGGCTCAGCACCTTCTCGACGGCGCGCAGGCGATCGGGGCGCTCG
>JAGRKR010000453.1 GCA_020442225.1 Hyphomicrobiaceae bacterium
CACGTGCATGCCGATGTGGCGATCGTCGGTGGCGGGCCTGCCGGTCTCGCGGCGGCGCTGGTGGCGGCGCGGGCCGGCCTGCGTGTCGTGCTGGCGGACATGGGCTCTGGCCTCGGCGGCAGCCTGCTCTACCGTGACGGCGAAATCGACGGCCGGCCGGCGCGTCAGTGGCTGGAGGCGGCCTGCCAGGAGCTCGAAGCCAGCCCGGCCGTGAGGGTGCTGCGGCGCACGGTCGTGGCAGGGCACTACGACCAAGGCTATCTCGTCGCCGTCGAGCGCCGCCGGGAGCCCGGCTTGCGCGCCAGCGGCAGGGGAGGACCGGCGGAGCGCGTCTGGCACGTGCGGGCCAGCCGCGTGGTCCTTGCGACAGGGGCGCACGAGCGCCCCCTGGTCTTTCCCGACAACGACCGGCCGGGTGTGATGCTGGCGGGGGCGGCCCTGAGCTACCTGCGTCAGCACGCGGTGGCAGTGGGCCGCGCGCCCCTTGTTTTCACGCAGAACGATACCGCCTACGAGACGGCGTTCGCCCTGGCCCGGTCCGGCTGGTCGCGCGTCGCCGCCATCGTCGATACGCGCACCGAGCCGACGCCGCACCTGCTTGCGGAAGCCGAGGGATTGGGCATCAGGGTCGAGCGCGCGGCGGTGGTCGTCGGCGTCAAAGGGCGAGCCGGTGTGCAAAGCGCCGAGATCATGACGCTCGCTCCCGACGGCGGCGCTGTCCGCGGTGAGGCGCGGGCCGTCGATTGCGACAGCATCCTCGTGTCCGGGGGATGGAGTCCGGCGGCCCATCTCTTCGCCCATGTCGGCGGCAAGCTCGTGTGGGACGAGGCGGCCCATTGCTTCCGGCCCGAACGCCCCGTTACGGGGGTTGCACTGGCTGGCGCCGTCAATGCCACGTTCGCCCTCGCAGACGTGCTCGCCGAGGGGCGCGCCGCCGGAGCAGGGACGAACGCGCCCGCAGGTGCACCGGGAGGCGCACAGGGGGGCGCCAGCGGTCCGTCGGCTGCGCCGCTCTGGCAGGTGCCGCTGCCGCGGTCCAGGACGAAGAAGGCGCGCAAGGCGTTCGTGGATCTGCAGAACGACACGACCGCCGGCGATATCCAGCTCGCTGCGCGCGAAGGGTACGCGGCGGTGGAGCATATGAAGCGCTACACCCTGACGGGCTTCGGCACGGATCAGGGCAAGCTCGGCAACGTCAACGGTCTGGCGATCCTGGCGGCCGCGACCGGCCGCAGCATCGGCGCGACCGGTCATACGACCTTCCGTCCGCCCTATGTGCCGGTCTCCTTCGGCGCGCTGGCCGGCGTCGAACGGGGCGATCTCCTGGACCCCGTGCGGCGCACGCCGCTGCATGCCTGGCATCGTGCCCATGGCGCCGTCTTCGAGGACGTCGGGCAGTGGAAGCGGCCGTGGTATTATCCGAAATCCGGTGAGGACATGCACGCCGCGGTCGCACGCGAGTGCGCCGCCGTGCGGACGGCCGTCGGCTTGCTGGACGCCTCGACGCTCGGCAAGATCGATGTCCGTGGCCCCGATGCCGGACGCTTCCTCGACATGATCTATACCGGCCGCATGTCCAATCTCGGCGTCGGCCGCGTGCGCTATGGCGTGATGTGCAAAGAGGACGGCATGGTCTTCGACGACGGCACGGTCACGCGCCTTGCCGAGGACCGCTTCCTCGTGACCACGACCACGGGCGGCGCTGCCCGCGTGCTCGACTGGCTCGAGGAGTACCTGCAGACCGAGTGGCCGTCGCTGCGCGTCTACGCCAACTCCCTGACAGAGCAACTGGCGACGATCGCGGTGGCAGGGCCGAAGTCGCGGGAGTTGCTGGCGCGGGTCTCGCGCGGCGTCGATCTGGCGGCGGAGACCTTCGGCTTCATGACCTGTCGCGAGGGCGAGGTCGCTGGCGTCGGCGCGCGCCTCATGCGCATCTCCTTCTCGGGCGAGCTGGGCTTCGAGATCGTGCTGCCGGCAGGCTCCGCGATGGCCGTCTGGGAGGCGCTGATGACCGCCGGCAAGGATCTCGGCATCACTCCCTACGGCACGGAGGCCATGCACCTCCTGCGGGCGGAGAAGGGCTACATCATCGTCGGCCAGGAGACGGACGGCACGCAGACGCCATTCGACCTCGGCCTCGGCTGGCTGGTCGCGATGGCGAAGCCCGATTTCATCGGCAAGCGCTCCTATGCGCGCGACGACACGCGGCGCGAGGATCGCAAGCAGCTCGTCGGCCTGCTGCCGGACGATGCGACGCTGGTGCTGCCGGAAGGCGCCCAGCTCGTCGAGACGCCGGTGAAGCTCGCGGACGTGCCGCGCTTTCGCCCGCCCGACACGGGTGGGCCGATCTATGTCGACGGCGAGCCGGTTCCGGTGCCGATGCTCGGCCACGTCACTTCGAGCTATGCGAGCGCCGCGCTCGGGCGCAGCTTCGCGCTGGCGCTGGTCAAGGGCGGACGCCAGCGCCACGGCCAGACGCTCTACGCGCCGCTCGAGACGCGCACGGTCGCCTGCCGCATCGTCGATCCCGTGCTCTACGATCCCGAGGGGAAGCGCCGCGATGGCTGATGCTCACGACCGTTCGGTGCGCCTCACGGACCTCGGCTTCCTGCCGCAGATCGGTTTGCGCCTGGATGCCGGCGATGCGGCCTCGATGGCGGCGGTTGCCGGCGTTCTCGGCTTGACGCTGCCGAGCGAGCCGTGCCGCGTCGCGCGTGAGGGCCAGCGGCGCGCGTTGTGGCTGGGACCCGACGAGTGGCTGGTGGTGGCGCCGGGTGACGATGCAGGCCGGCTGATCGGAGCGCTCGAGCAGGCCCTGGCAGGCCGGCATGCCGCCGTCCTCGACCTGAGCTGGACGCGCACGGTTCTGGAAATCTCGGGGCCTGACGCCCAGGACACGCTGGAGGCCGGCTGCCTCCTCGACCTGCACCGGAGCGTTTTTGCGGCGGGCACGGTGGCTGGGACGATCCTCGCCAAGTCTCAGGTCTACCTCGAGCGCGAGACGGCCGGCGATGGCGCTGACGTCTTCCGCATCTACGTGCGCGCCTCCTTCGCCGAGCACATGCGGCAATGGCTGGCGCGCGTCATGGCGGTGTGACGCCCATCGCCGTTCGGCATCAGGGCGCAAGCATCGACCAGAGGGCGCGACCGGCCGCGATGCCTCCTGCGAGTACGACCAGCGCCTCGATCACCAGCGTGTGCACTTTGAGGCTGGTCCGCCGCACGATCCACGCGGCAATGTAGGAGCCCGGCACGGTGGCGAGGCCGAGCGTCAAGCCCAGCAGCAGCAGCTCACTGTCAAGCAGGGCGAAGCGTCCGTAGGTCAATGATCGCGTGATGTGCATGGCCACGGCCACCACGGCGTCCGTAGCAATCAGCCCGGCGCCGGTCAGGCCCGCGCCGAGGAAGAGCGGCACGAGCAGCGAGCCGGCCCCCGTCGTCATGCCGGAGATCACGCCGATGAGGGCGCCGCCGGCAGCCATGCCTGCTGGCGGAACGGCGGCCTGCCGGCCCGAGATCCAGCGGCGCAAAGGGATACTGAGGACGAGAAACAGCCCGACGACGAGATCGGCCACCGTCGAGCTCATGCGCACGAAGATGAGTGAGCCGATCACGGCCGTAGGTACGAGCCCCGCCATGACCTGGAGGGCTGGCCGGAACGAGACCGCGCCCCGGAATGCCCAGATGCGCGACAGGTTCGTCAGCAGCATCGCGACGGCGAGCGCGGGCACGGTCACCTTGGCGCCGAGGATCGGCACGAGGTACGCAGACAGCATCATGCCGGCGCCGAAGCTGGTGATGCCGGACGCCGCGCCGGCGAACAGAGCGATGGCGAGCGCGGCAGCCCACTGGGTTGGATCGAGCACCGGTGTTGAGCTTTTCGGTCGGGGTTGGTCGGCAGGCGGAATGCGAGATTAGCATTTGGTTGAAGCGTGTCCATGCGCACGCGCGTGCCGCCGTGATCGCTAACCAAATGCACGAAATGTTGAAGGCGCGTCCGTGAGCAAACGCTGGCACCGACGGCGCATTCCAGTACCTTAGCCTCAGTTTTGCCCCAGTGTGGAAAGAGATAGCTCTGACTGAACGGAGAGGACGGGCAATTCGAATTCTGAGTTCCTAGTGGAGGGATACGATGATGCGTAAACTCATGATCGCACTGGCGGCGTTGATGCTCGCCGGCACCACGGCGACGGTAGCGTTCGCCCAGACGAAGACCAGCAAGCCGACCCGCGCAACCGTGCACAAGCTGGTCATCCATGTCGATTCCAACGATCCGGCGACCATGACCCTGGCGCTCAACAACGCCCAGAACGTCAAGAGCTATTACGAGGCCGAGGGCGATACGGTGACCATCGAGATCGTCGCCTACGGTCCGGGGCTGACGATGTACACCACCGACAGCCCGGTGAAAGAGCGCATCGCCACAATGTCGCTGGATGATCCCGACATGCAGTTTTCGGCTTGCGGCAACACGCTGAAGAAGGTGAGCGAAAAGGCCGGCAAGGACA
>JAGRKR010000042.1 GCA_020442225.1 Hyphomicrobiaceae bacterium
GAAGACCATGGCGATATCCCGGTCCGCCGGCTCGAGCCGGTTGACGAGGCGGTCGCCGATATGGATCTCGCCCGCGCTGATCTCCTCGAGCCCGGCGATCATGCGCAGGAGCGTTGATTTCCCGCAGCCGGACGGCCCGACGAGCACGATGAACTCGCCATCCGCGATCGCGAGATCGACGCCGCGGATCGCCACCACACCGTTGGGGTAGACCTTGTGGACGTCGTTGATCTTGAGCTCTGCCATGTCGTGCTCGCTGCGCTGGACTGACGATGTCTTGCTATTTCTCGATCTCGACGAGGCCCTTCACGAAGAGCTTCTGCATGACCACGACGACGATGACCGGCGGCAAGAGCGCCAGGATCACGGATGCCATCACCATCGGCCATTGCGGATCGGTGTCTGCGACGTTGATCATGCGCTGAATGCCCATGACGATCGTGAGGTACTGCTTGTCGGTCGTCATGAGCAGTGGCCAGAGGTACTGGTTCCAGCCGAACGTGAACATGATGACGAAGAGCGCCGCGAGGTTGGTGCGCGACAGCGGGAACAGGATGTCCTTGAGGAAGCGCAGCGGGCCGGCCCCGTCGATGCGGGCGGCCTCGGCGATCTCGTCCGGCACGGACAGGAAGAACTGGCGGAAGAGAAACGTCGCCGTCGCCGAGGCGATGAGCGGAATGGACAGCCCGGCGTAGCTGTTCAGCATGCCCAGGTCCGAGACGACCTTGAAGGTCGGGAGAATGCGCACCTCGACCGGCAGCATGAGCGTGATGAAGATGGTCCAGAAGACCAGCATGCGGAAGCGGAAGCGGAAATAGACGATGGCAAAGGCTGCGATGAAGGAGATCGCGATTTTGCCGATGGCAACGGTGAGCGCCATGATGAGGCTGTTCATCATCATGCGCCCGACAGATACGCCGCCGGCAGCGGGATTGACGATGCCGGAGCTGAAGACGCTGGCGTAGTTGTGGAAGAATTGCGAGCCCGGCCACATCGGGATCGGCGCCGTCATCAGGTCCTCGGCGCGGTGGGTGGACGCCACGAAAGTCACCCAGATCGGCAGCACGACCAGGATCACGCCGGCTACGAGGACCGCATGGGAGAAAAAGGTCAGCCAGGGGCGGTTTTCGACCATCAGTATTCCACCTTGCGCTCGATGTAGCGGAACTGCACGACCGTCAGCGTGATGACGATGGCCATCAGCACCACCGACTGCGCCGCCGACGAGCCGAGGTCGAGGCCGATGAAGCCGTCGTTGAAGACCTTGTACACCAGGAAATCGGTCGCCTTGTTCGGCCCGCCGCTGGTGGTCGCGTGCACGATGCCGAAGGTGTCGAAGAAGGCATAGACGATGTTGACGACGAGCAGGAAGAACGTGGTCGGCGAGAGCAGCGGGAACACGATCGTCCAGAAGCGCTTGCCGGGCCCTGCACCGTCGATCGCGGCCGCCTCGATCAGCGAGCGTGGGATGGCTTGCAGGCCCGCGAGGAAGAACAGGAAATTGTAGCTGATCTGCTTCCACACGGCCGCGATGGTCACCAGGATGAAGGCGTCGTTGCCGCTGAGCAGGTGGTTCCAGTCGTAGCCGAGCGATTGCAGGACATAGGCGATGATGCCGATGCGCGGATTGAAGAGGAACCACCAGAGCGCGCCGGCGACGACCGGGGCAACCGCGTAGGGCAGGATCAGCAGCGTCTTATAGCCCGTGGCGCCGCGGATGATGCGGTCCGCCATGACCGCGAAGAGCAGCGACAGCCCCATCGACAAAGCGGCGACACAGAACCCGAAGATCGCCGTGATCTGGAAGGAGGCGAGGTAGTCTTCGTCGGAGAAGAGCCGCGTGAAATTCTCCCCCCACACGAACCGCGAGGAGAGGCCGAACGGATCCTCGATCAGCAGGGACTGGTAGAGCGCCTGGCTCGCCGGCCAGACGAAGAACACGAGCGTGATGACGAGCTGCGGCAGGACCAGCAGCCATGGCAGCAATTGTCCGTTGAAGGTGGTGCGCTTGTGCATCGTGCCCGATACGAGATGGTCGGGCGGACATCCGCCCGACGGAGGGTATGAGGTCGAGGGGGCCGGCAATCCGCATCGCGCGGACCACCGGTTGCCGAAGGTGATGAGACGGCGGGCGTGCCGGCGGGCTCAGATGAAACCCGCCGTTCACGCATCGTAACGGGCTACTTGATCGAGGCCTCGAAGCGGCGCAGCAGCGCGTTGCCCTTCTGGACCGCGGTGTCGAGAGCCTCCTTGGCGCTCTTCTTGCCGGACCAGACCGCCTCGAGCTCCGAGTTGATGATGTCTCGGATCTGCACGAAGTTGCCGAGCCGGAGCCCCTTGGAGTTCGGCGTCGGCGGCTTGCCGGTCATCTGCAGGATCGAGACGTCCGTGCCGGGATTGCGCGTGTAGAAGCCTTGGCTCTTGGTCAGCTCGTAGGCGGCCCGGGTGATGGGCAGGTAGCCCGTGGCCTGATGCCAGTCCGCCTGGACCTTGGCGCTGGAGAGATAGTTGAAGAACGCCGCCACGCCCTTGTAGGACGCATCGGAATGGCCGCGCAGAACCCACAGCGTCGCCCCGCCGATGATCGAGTTCTGGGGAGCGCCCTTGACGTCGGGCCAGTAGGGGAGCTGACCCACGCCGAATTCGAAGCCCTTGGCGTTGGCCTTGATGCCGGCGTAAGCGGCCGACGAGTTCATGTACATCGCGCATTCCTGCGTATAGAACTTCGGCGCGGCGTCGCTACGGCGTCCGCCGTAGTCGAAGATCTTCGTCTTCAGCCACTTCGCGAGCTGGTCGATGTGGCGGACATGCTGCGGGCTGTTGAACGTGAACGTGGTGTCGAAGCCGTCGAAACCGTTCGAGCGCGTGGAAAACGGCAGATTGTGCCAAGCCGAGAAGTTCTCGAGCTGCACCCAGGACTGCCAGCCGGTCGTGAAGCCGCACTTGTAGCCGGCGGCCTGCAGCTTCTTGGCAAAGGCCTCGAGCTCGGGCCAGGTCTTCGGCGGCTTTGCGGGGTCGAGGCCGGCTTTCTTGAAGGCCGTCTTGTTGTAATAGAGCACAGGTGTCGAGCTGTTGAACGGCATCGACAGCATGTTGCCCTTGCTGTCCGAATAGTAGCCCGTCACGGCGCTCAGGTAGGTCGACTGATCGAAAGGCAGCTTGCTCTTGGCCATCAGCTCGAAGACGGGATAGATGGCGCCCTTGGCCGACATCATGGAGGCGGTGCCGACCTCGAAGACCTGCACGATATGCGGCGGCTTCTTGGCGCGGAAGGCGGCAATGGCGCTCGTCATGGTCTCCGTGTAGTTGCCCTTGTAGACGGGCACCACGACGTAGTCCTTTTGCGAAGCGTTGAATCCCTTGGCGATCGCGTCGACCTTTTCGCCGAGCTTGCCGCCCATGGCGTGCCACCACTGGATCTCCGTCGCGGCTTTGGCCGTGGTGACGGAACCGATCGACAGCGCGGCAGCGATGGCGGTCGGAATGAGCAATGCCTTCCTCATGTTTCCTCCCCGAATATTGGAGCTCGATGGCTGGCGAGCCCGCTTTTCCGAACAAGTGTCGGGTTCGCCCGCCTCGTTCCTAGCGGCACTGTGCGACACTTCTGCTATCGTTTCAAAGCCTGAATTCGCGGCGTGCCGGCTGCTACTTGGAAAGACGCAATGCTTTCACCGGCCGAATTGGGGTCGCGAACGTCCTTGACCGCCCGCATGTCCACCTGAAGCTGCCGGGCATCGAGCGTGCATCGGAGATAGCCCCTCCGGCGACCTTCGGCAAACAGAAGGTGCGGGTTCTTCGGCCGCCAGGCGGCGGGCTCGTCGGCGCGGGCCCTGAAGGCGGTGACGGAGCTGGCGACGAACTCGGTGGCGACCGCCGGCGCGCGGGGGTCGTCGAAGTCGCGCTTGAGTTCGGCCGCCGCGAAGGCATGAATGTCGCCACCGAGGAACACGCTGTTTCGGGCGCCACCGGGGCCGACTTGAGTCAGCAATCGTCGACGGGCTGCGGGGTAGCCGTCCCAGGGATCGTTGGAGAAGCGTGGCCCCTTGCCGCTGTCGCGATCGATCTTTGCCACGATCGTGGTCTGCACCAGCAGGTTCCAGGCGCTGCGGGAGGCGCGCAGGCGCCCGGCCAGCCAGCGCTCCTGCCTGGCCCCGAGCATCGTCCGGCGCTCGGCTGTCAGCTCGGGACAGGGCGCCACCGACCGGCTGCCGCCCCGGTGCGAGGGATTGCAGGCCTGCGGGCTCCGGTACTGGCGGCAATCGAGCATGAACAGCGTGGCGAGCGCGCCGTACTCGAGGTGACGGTAGAGGTCGAGGTCGCTGCCGCGCGGTCGGGCGGCCGGCCTCAGCGGCATGTGCTCATAGAAGGCGCGATAGGCGTCGGCCCGACGCTTCAGGAAGAACGCGCGCGGATGCAGGTGCTGCGATTGTGCGTTGGCGTAATCGTTTTCGACCTCGTGGTCGTCCCAGATGACGAGCCAGGGTGCCGAAGCATGGCTCGCCTGCAGGAGGGGGTCGCTCTTGTAGAGCGCGTAGCGGGCGCGGTACTCGTCGAGCGTCGTCGGGATCGATGCGTTGTGGCGCCGGACGGGGTTCGGGCTGCCGCCGCCGCGCTCGTAGATGTAGTCGCCGACGAACACTACGAAATCGTTGCGCTCCTCGGCGATCAGCCGATGCGCGGCGAAGTGGCCGTGTTCGTAGTGCTGGCACGAGGCGACGGCAAAGCGTGCGCGACCGGCGGGGGCCTCGCGGTGCGGGAAGGTGCGCGTGCGTCCCACCGGGCTGCGGTGACCCAGGGCCTCGAAGCGGTACCAGTAGAAGCGGTCGGGCTCCAGCCCATCGACGACGACATGGACCGCATGGGCATTGTCGGGATCGGCGCTCGCCGTGCCATGGCGGACCGGGCGGAGCAGGGCCTCGTCGGCAAAGACGGACCATCGTACGTCGATGCGGCCGGCCGGCGGCTCCTCCACCGGCAGCATGAGGCGGGTCCACAGGACGACGCTCCGCGCATCGGGGTCGCCCGAGGCGACGCCGAGCGTGAAGGGCGTATCGGCGAGGCGCGCCTCGGATCTCGTGACGAGCGATGGTAGCAGCGCGAAGGCTGCGGTTCCGGTGAGCACCGTGCGGCGTGAGACATCGCCGCGAATGCGGGCTGGCGGGTGACGGACCGTCTTGACCATGGCGTACTGCATCCCTGGCGCGTTTGTCGGTGGCCTCCCGAAACGCGGGAGTGTGAGCCAGCGGCTCGACGGCGGCGCTTGGCGCTGCCATCTCGACCGATCGCACGCTAATGCACTGCCGCAGCGGCGGCCAGGGCCATTACTTCGGAGCAGGGGCGGGCGCAGCAGGGGCCGCGGGCGGTGGACTTGCCGGTTGCGAGACGGCCAGCAGGGCGAGGGCCCGCTCGAGCACGGGATCGGCGCCGGCGGCATAGGCCAGCGGGCGCTCGACGACGAGGTCGGGCGCGACGCCGCGCCCCTCGAGAACGACGCCCGCGATGTCGATCCGCTGGATGGGAAGATAGAGCAGGCTACCGTCCGGCAGCGGGTAGAGTCGGCTGCCGATGACGGCCTTGGCGGTCGTCGTGCCGATGATCCGGCCGAGCTTGGCGTTGCGGAACATCTGCGCGAAGACCTCGCCGGCGCTTCGCGTGTGGTGGTCGATGAGCAGCACGATGCGATCTCGCGCCCAGCTCCTGGCGGGCCCGTCGTTCGCGGTCAGCAACGCCATGTAGCGCCTGACCGTGCCGAGGTTGCCGCCGATGGCGCCGCGGGCATCGATGATCAGGGCTTCGGCCTTTTCGGCCTGCAGGCGAACGAGCGCGGATTCGAAGGCATCGCCGGCAAGGCGGCCGACGGAGGACCAGACGCGGAAGTAGCCGATCCGGCGGCCGGAGCGCTCGACGATGCGTACGCTCTTGCCCGTGGCGTCCCGGAACGCCTCGTGCGGAACGAGGCCCTTGACGGCGACCTCCTTCTCCGCGACGGCGCCCCCGGCGCTGCGCCGGATGCCGATGCGGACGGACGTGCCGACCTTGTCGCGGAAGACCCGCACGGGTGTGAACGGCTGACCGTCCACATGCACGATCTCGTCGCCGTAGCGCAGGCCGGCAACGTCAGCCGCCGCCCCCTCGAGCAGGCTGTCGACATAGTGGCGACCCTCGACGGTCTTCACGAAGGCGCCGATGCTCGGCAACGGCAATGGAAGGTCGCCGTGGGTCGCCTTGACGAGGGCGTGGACCGGCAGGCTCCCCCGGAAGACATCGACGAGCAGGTAATAGAAAACGTCGTCTGGCGTGTAGAGCCCGGTGTGGGAGCGCTCGATGCGAGCGAGATCCTGATTGACGAGTGCCGCGAACGCGCTGGCAGTGCGTGCGGCAAGGACCCTGGCCCGGTGCTTCGGGTCGGGCTCCGTCCAGCTTTTGGCGATGAGATGGAGGCGGTCGTAGAAGCGCTGATAGGTCAGGTTGCGCGCCATGTCGTAGATGCGTGCGTTCAGGTCGGCGCTGCGCGGGGCGAGCGGATCGGGAAAGCGCGGCGTGGGCCAGGCCAGCGCGGCCGGCAGCTTCAGGGCGCTGCGCTCGGCGGCGGCGAGGTGAGAGCCGTCGGCGCAGACACTGAGAGCGGGTGCGCACGCGATGTTGTTTCTCGAGCAGATGCCGTTGACCGCCGATCGCGCCGCATCCAGCGTCTTGCCGTCTTCCCAGTACCAGCGTTTCCGGTCCTTGTCTTCGAAGGCATAGGCGGCACAGTTCCGCTTGGGCAACGAGAGCACGATGTGCAGATCGCAGGCCTCGCCCTTCGATCGTGCGAAACAGTCGCGTTGCGCCGCGGCAACTGCGTCGAGCGCCGAACCGTACCCGAAGGCCGGGATGAATTGCGCATCGCCAAGCAGGTAAACGGCGAGATGCAGCGACTGCGAGGGGACTTCGGATGGCGTCCTGGCGGTGGCCTTCGCCGCCGGCAGGGCAAGCAGTGCACTGGCCAGCAGGGCGGCAAGCCCGCGCTTGGTGAAAGTGCTCACGACGATGCTTATGTCGACGATGCTCATGTCTCTGCCATCCAGGACAATGACGCCGCCTTCGATCACGTTTTCCGGGGCCGCCCCCGGGTGCGTCGAGCCGGTGGTGCGGCGAGGTGCCCGTCGCGGGCCTTCTGCTGGCAGAGCTGGCCGGCAAAGAGCCAGAGCTGCTCGACCAGAGGCGTCCCGCTGCCGCGCTTGCGGAAGAGCCGCACGATGAGCGTGGGGGTCAACTCTACGGGAAAGTCGAGGCCGTCCACCAGATCGAGCCGCGCGAGACTGCCCCCATCGACGGCATAGCGGACGGCGCTTTCCGGCACCCAGGCGATGCCGAAGCCCTCTCTCGCGAGTGATTTCAGGGCCTCCGCTACCGCCGACTGATGCACGAGCTTGAGCCTCTTGCCGATCCTGGTGTCCTCGATCATGCGCTGAGTGACGTTGTAAAGATAGGCCCCGCGGGAGTACGCGAGATACGGCACACCTTTCGCGCCAGACAGGAGCGACTTCGCCAGCTCGCGCTCCTTGCCCTGCTTGCAGACGGGTACGAGCAACTCACGGTCAAGCACCAGCGAGACATAGTCCGAGGTCTCGTGAACCGCCGGGACCTTGTCGTTGTCATAGGTGATCATGAAGTCGACGCTGCCGAACGCCAGCGCCTCGGCGCATTCGGGCAGATTTCCGGTCATGGTCAGGAGCGGTGGCGGATCGAAAGACGGGCTGAGCGCGTTGAGCTCTGCCAGCCAGCGCGGGATGAAGCCGATCGAGATGGCGTGCAGTGCCGAGATGGTCAGGCACTCGTTCTGGGAAATGTTGTTGCGCGCGATCTGGTCACGGAGCTGGTAGAGCTCGGTGAGGATGTCTGCCGTGACGGACATGAAGGTGTGGCCGTCGGGCGTCAGCTCCAGCGGTGTCCTGCCGCGCTCGACCAGGGGCGCGCCGACCCAGTTCTCGAGGCTGGTAATATGGCGGCTCATGGCGGACTGGGCCATGCCGCGCTGCTGGGCAGCGACGGTGATGCTTCGAGTCTTGGCGACCGCGAGGAAATCCTCGAGCCAGGCGATGTCGAGCTTGGACATGCTGTCCTCCCTTGCTGCAACGCCAGGATAACAAATCTGATTTTGAAATATCAATCTCAAAACCAGATGAATTTTGCGAAGTTAGCATTGATCAGTGCTCCGCGAGAGCCTGCTTGTCGCCGCATTTCATGAGAATATTGCGTCCTGCGGCAGGGCCTGGAAGTGCGCGTTTGTAGGCCTATCGTCGTCCACTGTGCGTTACTTGGCGGCGTTCAAGCCGTCCCGCCGGTGGATGCTGCGAAGCGACAGAACGCGCCCAACAAGCCCAAGAGACAGGGGGGCACGATGAGTGAACAACCGCCCGAGAAACTGGCAAATGCGGACACGCAATCCGAGGTCGAGCAGGCGGAGCCACTGGTAGAGGGGAGAGCGCAGGAGGCGGCAGAGAGCATCCCGTCGCGCGTCGAGGAGCAGATCGAAAAGCTCGGAAGCAATATCCGCAAGCGCATGGCCGAGCCGGTCCAGAGCAAGAAGAGGAGCAGGAAGCGACGGCGGGAGGCAAGCGACACGTCACAGTCCGCGGATGCCGGCAAGGACGGGCCGACAGGCGGCCTCACTCTCGACCAGCTCCACGGCCTCGGCAAGGCTGGTGAGTGGGGCCAGGCCCTTTGCAAGGATCTCGCGGCCTATCGGGACGGCACCTTGCCGTGGCGTGACGTCGATCGCGGCGTCCTGCTGGTCGGGCCGCCAGGTGTCGGCAAAACGACCTTCGCGAGCGTGCTGGCGACGACGTGCAGAACGCCGCTTTTTGCGACCTCATATTCTCATTGGCAGAGGGCCGGCAGCGGTCACCTCGGCGATGTACTGAAGGCCATGGAGAAAACGTTTGAGCGTGCCGTCGCGGTCGGAACGAGCATCGTATTCCTGGATGAGTTCGACGTCTTTCCGAAGCGTGATGATCTGAGCGGCAGCAACAAGGACTGGTGGATCGCCGTCGTGAACGCGCTGCTGGAGCAACTCGACGGCGTAGCTGATCGAAATGGCGTCGTGGTCGTCGCCGCCTGCAACAGCATGGCAAACCTCGATCCGGCTTTGGTCCGGGCAGGCCGGCTCGATCGCGTCATCGAGATCGGCTACCCCGAGCCTGCGGACCTGACCAAGATCTATCGCCACCATCTGGGCGCCGACTTGGCGGGTGTCACGCTCGATGCCCTGGGTCTCTCGTCTCTCGGCCTTTCCGGCGCCGACGTCGAGTCGATCGTGCGCCGAGGGCGGCGGCGGGCGCGTCATCTCGGGCGCGAGCTGACGCTTGACGATCTCTTCGTGGAGATCACCGGCGAGACACAGGCTCAGCCCGCGGACATGCTGCGGCGCGCCGCCGTGCACGAGTGCGGTCACGTGGCCGCCGCGTATTTTCTCGGTGTGTCGGACGACATCTCCGTCAGCATCATCCGGCGCGGCGACAGGGGCGGTGCGACCCTCGCTCCGCCCGTCCAGCGCTGTGCGACCCGCCAGGCGCTGATCGAGCAGGTTGCGGTCTACCTGGGCGGCCGCGCTGCGGAGGAGGTCGTGCTGCGGTCGATCTCCGCCGGTGCAGGCGGCGGCGCTGACTCCGATCTCGGCCGGGCAACGACGCTGGCGGTGCGCATGGTCTCGCAGCTCGGGCTCGCAAGCTGGACGAAAACCCTTTGGCTCGGGGCTCAGGATCCGACCGAGTTCCTGAAACGATATCCCGTCGCCGCGCCGGACATCGCCAGCATTCTCGATGAGGCGTTCGCGCTGGCGAAGGCCGTGATCGAGGCGAACCGGCCGGCCCTGGAGCGGCTCGTGCAAGCCCTGCTCGAGAAGCGCGCGCTCTCGTTCGCGCAGATCAAGGCCCTGCTCGGCGAGCGACCCAAGGTTCTGCTCAGGGCGGCCCGCAGCACGTCAGGCTGCGGCCTCATGCAGGCTGACGGTTGCAAGCCGCCCAAGGGAACGCGCTTGCACTAGAACGGGATTGCGAGACGTGCGCAGGCGGGCTGGTCACGATGGTGGCCGGCCCGCCGATCGTTTTGCGCGGCGACGTTGCCGAAGGCGGTTGCGAGAGATGCCTGTCGATTCCGCAACATCTGCCGATGTCTGGACCAACGCGCACAAAGCGTAGTCACTGAAGGCGATGCGCATCGAAATCGTGGTCGATGCCCTTGACATCTGTCCAGACAGATAGAGGATGTGTGACAGTGGTGATCAACGAGCCGGTTGCGACGTTTCTCGCGCGGTGCTCGTCGGTGGTGGATGCGTTTCGAGCGGCGAGGGCATGGGTTACTACATCATCAGGCGCCTGCTGTACGCTATCCCCATCGCCTTGGGCGTCTCCATCATCTGCTTCTCGCTCGTCTATCTCGGCCCCGGCGATCCGATCCAGGCCGTGATGCCGGACGAGGCGTCCGCCGAGGACGTCGCTCGCATCCGCGCCGCCTACGGTTTCGACCGACCGCTGCCCGTCCAGTACGGGCTCTGGCTGGCGCGTGCGCTCCAGGGTGATTTCGGCGTATCGCTGCAGAGTAATCGGCCGGTGCTCGCGGAACTGGTCCCGGCGCTGCGCAACACTTTCATGCTCGGCATCTTCGCGGCACTCCTGAGCTTCACGATAGCGTTCGTGGCGGGAGGACTCGCCGCCTACTTCCACGGCCGATGGCTCGATCGACTGGTCACCGCCGTCTCGGTGACGGGTGTCAGCGTGCCCAACTACTGGGTCGCCATCGTCCTGGTGATCATCTTCTCGGTCGAGCTCAATATGCTGCCGGCCATGGGCATGGGACCGGGCGGGTCCCGGCAGTGGGAGTGGACCTATGCCAACATGCGCCATCTCATCCTGCCAGTGATCGCGCTCTCGCTCATACCGATGGGCATCATCATGCGCTCGACCCGCGCGGCTGTTCTCGAGATCCTGCATCAGGAGTTCGTCGAAACGCTGCGTTCCAAGGGGCTTTCGAACCTGAGAATCCTGCTGCACGTCGTCAAGAACGCCTCGCCGACGGTGCTGGCGGTGACCGGGCTGCAATTCGGGCATCTGCTGGGCGGCTCGATCCTGATCGAGACGGTCTTTTCCTGGCCCGGAACCGGCTTCCTGCTCAACGAGTCGATTTTCCGGCGTGACCTGCCGGTGCTGCAGGGGACGATCCTGGTGCTGGCCATGTTCTTCGTGGTCCTCAATCTCCTCGTCGACATCTTCCAGACGTGGCTCGACCCCAGAATCAAGCGAGGTTAGCGCCAGACATGCAGCGGCAGGCGGAGATGGATGGAAGCGAGGACGGCAAGCGCCCCGGCGTGGAGATCCCGACCGGTACGGTTGCCTCGCGAACGTACTGGCAGACCGTGAGGGTGCGTCTGTCGCGTGACCCGGTGACCATCGTCTGCGCCAGCATCCTGCTGCTCATCATCCTGGTGGCGATCTTCGCACCGTTCCTCGCGCCGAAGGATCCCGAGGCCGGCAGCGTCTTCAAGCGACTGGCGAAGATCGGCTCGCCCGGCTATCCGCTCGGCGCCGACGAGCTTGGCCGCGACATGCTCTCCCGCCTCATCTACGGTGGCCGCGTCTCATTGTTCATGGGCATTGCGCCGGTGGCCGGCGCCGTGCTGATCGGCGGCACGCTCGGCATTGTCGCCGGGTTCATCGGCGGCAAGACCAACATGGTCATCATGCGCGTGATGGACGTGTTCTACGCCTTCCCGTCCGTCCTGCTGGCGATTGCGATCTCGGGCGCCATGGGGCCGGGCCTCGTCAACTCGCTCATCGCACTCACGCTCATCCTCATTCCACCGATTGCGCGCGTCGCGGAGAGCGTCACGACACAGGTGCGATCCTTCGATTTCGTGGAGGCTGCGCGGGCGAGCGGCGCCAAGACCGGCTCCATCATCCGCGAGCATGTGTTGAGCAACGTGCTCGGGCCTATCTTCATCTACGCGACCAGCCTCATCAGCTTTTCCATCATCGTCGCTTCTGGCCTGAGCTTCCTCGGGCTCGGCGTCGCGCCGCCGGTCGCGGACTGGGGACTGATGCTCAGCACCTTGCGCCAGTCCATCTGGGTCAATCCGTACGTCGCGGCTCTGCCCGGCGTGATGATCTTCATTGCCTCGTTGTGCTTCAATCTCGTCAGTGACGGGCTGCGAAGCGCAATGGACGTGCGCATGTGAGGGGCCGGCCAGTGGCAATCCAGGAGAGTGCGACAGACACCCGCGAGCCCGCCGATGGCCGGGCGGCGCCTCTGCTCACAGTGCGCGGATTGAAGAAGTATTTCCCTGTCTCCGGCGGCATGTTCAACCGTCGCGTGGCCGACGTGCAGGCCGTCGACGACATCACCTTCGAGGTCGCCCGCAACGAGACGCTCGGCATCGTTGGTGAATCCGGATGCGGCAAATCCACGACCGCACGCCTGCTGATGCGTCTGATCGAGCCGGACACCGGCGACGTGCGTTTCGACGGCCAGCCCGTCGCGACCCCTGGCGGCATGCCGCTGCGTGAAATGCGACGGCGCATGCAGATGGTCTTCCAGGACTCCTATTCCTCGCTCAATCCCCGCCTGCCGATCGTCGACACGATCGCCTACGGTCCCAAGGTGCACGGCCTCGCCCGTTCCGAGGCCCGTGCCCGTGCGCGCGGCTTGCTGCAGAAGGTCGGGCTCGATCCCGATCGCTTCGCCGGACGCTATCCGCACGAGCTTTCGGGCGGTCAGCGCCAGCGCGTCAACATCGCCCGCGCCCTCGCGCTCCAGCCGGACTTGCTCATTCTCGACGAGGCCGTGTCCGCCCTCGACAAGTCGGTCGAGGCGCAGGTACTCAACCTGCTCGTCGATCTGAAGAGCCAGCTCGATCTCACCTTCATCTTCATCTCCCACGATCTCAACGTGGTGCAGTTCATTTCGGATCGCGTGCTCGTCATGTATCTCGGCCAGGTCGCGGAGATCGGACCTGTCGATGCGATCTACGGCGAGGCGGCGCATCCCTACACGCGTGCGCTGCTGTCGTCGCGGCCGAGCATGGACCCCGAGCGGCGGGTCAGCGAGCCGCCGCTGACCGGAGACCCGCCGAACCCGATCAATCCGCCATCCGGCTGCCGCTTCCACACGCGATGCGTATTCGCCGAGGAGGTTTGCCGGCACAAGCCGCCCGCCCTGGCGCCGGTCGGCCGCGTCGCCGGTCATTCGGCGGCCTGCCATATGGCCGTTGCGGGCTCGGGGCACAGCCGCGCAGTCGGCGCGTGACAGGGGAGCGGCGCATGAACCAGCCAGGAACAAGCGAGAAGGCCACCACGCCGGTTCGCCCGCTCGTCGCCGTCGAGGATCTTCGCGTCCGCTTCGTCACGAAGGATCGCACGGTGCATGCCGTCAATGGCGTGGATTTCACGCTCGCCCCTGGCGAGGTGCTGTGCATCCTCGGTGAGTCCGGCTCGGGCAAGAGCGTGACGTTGCGCGCGCTCATGCGGCTGTTGCCCAAGCATCGCGCGCAGCTGTCGGGCAAGGTCGTGGTGGCCGGCGAGGACGTGACGGCCATGAGCGAGCGCCAGCTCCAGCAGCTGCGCGGCGGCACCGTAGCCATGATCTTTCAGGAGCCGATGACGGCCCTCGATCCCGTTTTCACGCTCGGCACGCAGATCACCGAGACGATCATCCGCCACGATCGCGTGAGCCGCACGGAAGCCAACCGTCGCGCGCTCGAGCTGTTGGAGCTTGTCCAGATCCCCTCCGCGAAGCGCCGCCTCGCCGCCTACCCGCACGAGCTCTCTGGCGGCCTGCGCCAGCGTGCGATGATCGCCATGGCGCTCTCGTGCCGTCCGAGCGTGCTGCTCGCCGACGAGCCGACGACGGCGCTCGATGCCACGGTGCAGATCCAGATTCTGCTGCTGCTGCGCTCATTGCAGCAGCAGCTCGGCATGGGCGTGCTGTTCGTCACGCACGATCTCGGCGTCGCCGGCGAGATTGCCGACCGTATCGCCGTGATGTACGCGGGCCGGATGGTGGAGACGGGCTCGGTCGTCGACGTCATGCGCAATCCGTTGCACCCCTATACGCAGGGCCTGCTCGGCGCGACGGTGCATGGCGGGCTGCGTGGCCAGCGCCTGACGACTATCCCGGGGTCGCCGCCCAACCTCGAGTATCTGGGCGCGGGATGCAGTTTCGCGCCACGCTGCGCGCATGCAACGCCACGCTGCGATGGTGAGCCGCCGCCGGCGGTGAGCATCGGCGCGGATCGCATGGCGCGCTGCGTTCTGGTCGAGAAAAGCGCCGCGGAAGCGGCTGGTGGGTGAGGTGGTGGAGACGGGGATGGCGAACGAGTTGAACTATCTGACGATCGCGGAGGCGTCGAAACGCATTGCAGCGGGCAAGCTGTCCTCGGTTGATCTGACGGAGGCCTGTCTGGCGCGCATCGCTGCAGTCGAGGATCGCGTCTCGAGCTTCATACTCCTGCTGGCCGATCAGGCGCGTGCCGCGGCCAGGGCCGCGGACGAGGAAATTCGCAAAAGCGGGCCGCGCTCGCCGATGCACGGCATCCCGATCGGCCTCAAGGACATTTACGACACGGCCGGCATCGCGACGACCGGTCATTCGCGGCGCATGCAGGGCCGCATTCCACCAGCGGACTCGGTGTGCACGCAGAAGCTCGGCGAGGCCGGCAGCATCCTGCTCGGCAAGCTCGCGACGCACGAGTTCGCGACCGGCGGCCCCTCGTTCGATCTGCCCTGGCCGGCGGCGCGCAATCCCTGGCGCCTCGATCGCTTCCCCGGCGGCTCTTCCAGCGGCTCGGGCTCGGCGGTGGCCTGCGGCGAGGTGCTCGGCGCCATGGGCAGCGATACCGGCGGCTCCATCCGCCTGCCGGCGGCCTTCTGCGGCACGGCTGGTATCAAGCCGACCTATGGCCGTGTCTCGAAGCGCGGCGTGCTGCCGCTCTCCTGGACCTTCGACAACTGCGGGCCGCTCGCATGGACGGCGGAAGATTGCGCGATCATGCTGCAGGCGGTGGCGGGCTACGATCCGCAAGATCCCTGCTCGGCTGATGTGCCTGTTCCGGATTTCCGCGCCGGGATCAACGACGGCGTCAAAGGGCTGCGCATCGGCATCGTGCGTCACTTCTACGAGTCCGATCGCCCCGCCAGCAAGGAAGCGGTCGCCGCGATGGATGCGGCGATCTCGGTGCTGCGCGGTCTCGGTGCCGAGATCCGGGAGGTGACGCTGCCACCCCTCGCGGACTACCAGGCGTGCTTCCGCATCATCGCGCTGGCGGAGGCGTTCTCGATCCACGAGGAGGACCTGAAATCCCGCCCGCAGGATTGCGGCGAGGTCTTCCGCTACCGCGTCATGCCCGGCGCGCTGGTCACATCGGCCGACTACGTGGCGGCACAGCGCCAGCTCCGCAAGCTGGTGGCCCGCACACTGGCCGCGTTCGATGGAGTGGATGCCCTGGTGACGGCGACCACGTTCGCTGGTGCGCCGGTTATCCGCAGCATGCGCTCGGAGGCTAACTTCGCCGACCCGCCGCTCACGCCGCCCTTCAACGTCGCCCAGTGTCCGGCCATCGCCATCTGCAACGGTTACACCTCCGACGGCATGCCGCTTTCCATGCAGATCGCCGGGCGGCCATTCGACGAGGCGATGGTGTTCCGGGTCGCCCACGCCTACGAGCGTGAGACGACGTGGCGACAGACGCGGCCGAGCCTGATCGCGTCACCCGACGGCGCGCCGACGGCTGCGCCGGCCGGCCGCGCGACGGAGGACTACGCCACGCTCGCCCGCCGAGCCGACCTGTCGTTGCCGGAGGCGCAGCTTCAAGCGCTCGCCGAGGCCATGCCGCACGTCGAGGCGATGACGCGCCGCTTGCCGCGCGAGTGCGACTACGGCGACGAGCTGATGAACATCACAATGCTTCTGGTGGAGGGGACGGACAATGTCTGAGGAGCTGTGTCATCTCTCGCTGACCGAGGCGGCAGACCTGATCAAGGCGAAGAAGCTGTCGCCCGTCGAGCTTACCGAAGCCATGCTGCGGCGCACGGATGCGCTCAACAGCCAGCTCGATGCTTTCATCACCCGCACGTCCGACGTGGCCCTCGCCGCGGCTCGCAAAGCCGAGTCCGAGATCGCCAAGGGCGGCCACAAGGGGCCCCTGCACGGCATCCCCTTCGGCCTCAAGGACATCTACAACACCAAGGGCATCCTGACGACCGCCCACTCCAGGATCCTCATCGACAACGTGCCTGACGAGGACGCCACGACCACGGCCCAGCTCAGCGAGGCGGGCGCGGTGCTGATGGGCAAGCTCTCGACTCATGAGTTCGCACACGGCGGGCCGTCGTTCGACCTGCCCTGGCGACCCGCGCGCAATCCATGGAATACCGAGCACTTCACGGGCGGCTCGTCGTCCGGATCGGGCGCGGCCGTCGCCAGCGGCCTGATGATGATGGCGATGGGCTCCGATACCGGCGGCTCCATCCGCAATCCTGCAGCACTCTGCGGGCTGGTGGGTCTGAAGCCGACGTACGGCCTCGTCAGCCGCCACGGCGTCATCGCCAATTCTTACAGCTACGATCACGCGGGGCCACTGACCTGGACGGTGGCCGACTGTGCGGCCGTCATGCAGGTGTTGGCGAAGCACGATCCCAAGGACCCGGCCAGCGCCAACGTCAAGGTTCCCGACTACCGCGCCGCGCTCACGGGTGACATACGCGGCTTGCGGGTCGGCGTCGTCAGGCACTTCTACGAGCAGGATGTGCAGGTCTCCGACGAGGTCAAGCAGGGCATGACGGCGGCGCTCGATGTGCTGCGCGGGCTCGGCGCCATCGTCGAGGACGTGCGGTTGCGACCGGCGATGGACTACTACGACATCAAGATCGTCACGGCGGAATCCGAGCTCTACGCTGTGCACGAGCACAATCTGAGGACCCGGCCCGGCGATTTCGGCGAGGACTTCCTGGCGCGCTCTCTGGCGGCCTGCCTCATCCGCGGCTCCGACTACGTGCAGGCGCAGCGCGAGCGGCGCAAGGTGCTCGAGGAGATGAAGGCGATCTACGCCAAGTACGACGTGCTGGTGACGCCCGGCCCGGGCCCGGCGCCGAAGCTCGGCAACTGGCGCGTCATCCAGTTCTGGCAGAAAGCCTCGCTCACCACGCCCTTCAACGTCACAGGTGGTCCGGCGCTCGTGCAGTGCATGGGCTACACCAGGGATGGTCTGCCGCTGTCGTTGCAGATCGTCGGCAAGCCGTTCGACGAGGCGACGGTCATGCGCGTCGCCGACGCCTACGAACGCGCCACACCCTGGCGCAAGCGGCGGCCGGAACTCGTCGCGAGCAGTGCGCCGCCACCGGCGCTGCCGCCCATACCGGAGCCGGAGAAGTCGAACCTCAGCCGCCAGGAGGAGGATGCCGTTGCGCTCGTCTGCAGGCGCGCCGGGCTCACCCTCAACGACCGTTATTTCCAGCAGCTCTGCGCCACGGCACCCTACATCGAGGCGATGACGAGCCGCCTGCGCCGTCAGCGCGACTGGTACGAAGAGCCGATCAACGTGTTCACTTTCTGAAGGAGCGCGTCGGGCGGTTGAGTGGAGCGACGCGACCCCCCGATCGGGTTCGCGGAACGAGTCCGGGGCTGTCGCCCCGGCCAACCTCGAAAAGGAGGAGGGACATGAGAACAGGATTGAGACGCTTGCTGGGAGGCGCTGCGATCGCGGGACTGACCGCGGTGCTGCCCATCTCGGCCCAGGCCGGCGGCACGCTGACGCTCGGCATGACGGCCGCCGACATCCCGAGTGCCAAGGGCGCGCCCGACCAGGGCGCCGAAGGCATCCGCTGGATGGGCTTCACCATCTACGATTCGCTTGTCTACTGGGACCTGAACCAGGGCACGCACATCCCTAAGATCGTGCCGGCGCTGGCCGAGAAGTACTACCCGAACCCCGACAACAAGAAGGAGTGGATCTTCGAGCTGCGCAAGGGCGTGAAGTTCCACGACGGC
>JAGRKR010000454.1 GCA_020442225.1 Hyphomicrobiaceae bacterium
GTGCCGTGGCGCACGCCGGCATGAGCGTAGCAGAGCGGTGCTTCGAGAAGCGTGCGCAGCAGCGGGCGGGCCGTCGCGCGAATGATGCGATTGGGTACGATCTCGCTCGAGGGATCGCGCGCCACGGTCATCCGGTTCTCGGCGCGGATGTAGTCGTAGCGGCGGATCAGCGTCGGCAGCGGCACGGCCTGGCCGCCCCGGCCGGTCAGTGCGCCGAGCACGACGCCGGCCATCTGATGGACGCGGCGGGGGCTGCCGGCGACGAGGCCTCGCACGATCGCGGTCGAGGCCGGCGTCTGGTGGCCGTCGGCGTCCCCTGGCGGTGGCGTGAAACCGAAGCGTTCGATGAGATGGCGGAGCCGGGGCTGGCCGAGCTGGACGGTGCGCCATTCCAGCGGCCGGTTGAGCGAGCAGGCGAAGCTGACGATGGCCTTGCGCCCGCGCCGGAGCGCGCCGTTGCGCCCGCAGCCTTCGAGCCCGCTGGCCGGCGCCTCGCTGTCGACATAGAGGCTCTGTGGCGTGTCGCGCCCATCGTTGGCGATGGCAATGGCCGCCATGATCTTGGCGGTCGAGGCAATGGCGCGCGCCTCCCGCTCGGGGCGATAGCGGCCGGTCTTGTCGTCGCGCGCCGTGACCGAGCCGAAATAGGGCGAGGTGTCGCCGATCTCGAAATAGCGCACGATTTCCCCGCGCGCGTTGGCGGCCACGACGATCACGTTGGGCAGCCGTCGCCCGTCCCTGCCACTTCCCGCCTTGGCGGGATCAAGCGTATAGCCGGGCGAGACCTTCGCCTCGAATCTGGTGGAGATGGTGCCGAGTGCGGTGAGCAGTTTCCTGCGCAGCTCCATGTTCTCGGTGACATCGAGCGTGAGCGTGACGCCGCGGACATGCCGGCGCCAGCCGAAGCCGTAGTCGTGCTTCATCTCCTCGCGCACGCCGAGGCGCACGGCCGGGACGAGGATGTTGGCGCGGATCTCCGGGTTCGCCTCCGCCCGCTTGGCGAGGCGCGGGGCGTGGCGCTCGAGGGCCTGCTGCAGCTTGGCCTTCAGCTTGGGGTCGGGGGGGCCGCCCGCGAGGCTTACAAGCTCGAACAGTACCTTCTTCTGCTCCGCGGTGCCCGCCAGAAGCACATCGGCACATTTTCGCGCCCGCACCTCGGCGATGTAGCGCCAGCGGTCGAGCCGCACCTTATTGAGGCGATCGCTGCCGGGCATCAGGATGATCGGCTTGTTGACGGCCGAGGCCAGCACGAACTGTTCGGCGATAGTGAGCTCGTTGGCGGGTTTGCCGAAGACGACGCGGCTCGTCACCTCGACACCGTGCAGGGGCGAGCCACCCGTGCGCTGCGCGAGCCAGAGATGGTTGGCGGCCCATTGCTTCAATTGCGTCTTGTCGCCGCCGCGCGTCAGCTCGTGATAGACGATCGGAGCCAGCCACCATTCCGTGAGCTTGCGCGCGAGCTTGCCGAAGGCGCCTTCGCGGGGATCGGGCGGGGTCTTGTAGATGACGCGCACGAACTGCATGGGCAGCGTCGAACCGCCGATGCCGAGCACCAGCCGGCGCGCCTTGAAGGAGCGCCGCACGGTCGAATAGGGGATCTTGAGGACGCCGACGAGGTCGATGCCGAACGGGTTGAGCCAGCCACCCATGTAGCGGTCCTCGTGATAGACGAGGCAGCGCCAGTAGTGCAGCGGCACCGAGCGCACCGGGATCGATTTGTGATCGGGATTGGCGGTGTAGCCGTCGACCTCGATCGGCAGGCCGGTGAAGTTGACGTCGCGCTGGCTGTCGAGACGCGCGTCGAACGTGCCGACGAAGTTGCCGCTGGCGTCGTAGAGCGCCGTGGCGAGCCAGCGCTCGGCATCGTAGCGCAGCTTGTCCGCCATCCAGATCTGGCCTGTCACGGCGCGGATCGGCGCGAAGGCGTAGACAAGGAAAACGGCGAAGATGGCATAGATCACGGCCAGCGAAACGACATGCCGCAGCGGGCCGAGTCGCGGATTGAACAGGACCGAGAAGAGCAGGAAACGTCCGAGGCGGATCGGCAACGCCAGCGTGGTCTCGGCGAGACGCATCAATACTCTGGCGAGCGATAGCATTACATGACCCGGAGGACGGCTGGCTGATAGAGCGGGTCTACGGGGCGTTTGTGGCGAATTCGGACCGGAAAGGGGGCAAGTCCCCGTCACGGCCGCCTTGCGCGCCAGACCCTGAAGCGCGATGTCTCGGCCACCACCTCGCCGCCGCCGAACGCCTCGGTGAGGCTGTTCGTGAGCGCTATCCGCCGTTGCACGACCATCATGAGCGCGCCGCCGGGCTTCAGGTGGCGCGGGGCTTCCGCGACGAGGGCGGCGAGCACGCCGTGATCCTCGCGAGCGCCATCGTGGAGTGTGGGATTGGAGACGATGAGGTCATAGGCGCCCGCCCCGGTCGCGGCGAGGCTGTCGGCGGTGAGATAGGCGCGGGCGCCGGGCACGTTCACGCGTTGCGCCGCGGTTGCCAGTGAGTCGATATCGAGCAGGTCGACGCTCGCGGCGGGCTGTTGGCGCAGGATGTGCCAGCCGACGATGCCGGTGCCGGCGCCAAAATCCAGGACGCAATCGCCAGGGGCGGGCGAGGGTATCGCCGACACCAGCAGCTCCGTGCCGGCATCGAGCCGCCCCTCGGCGAACAGACCGGGATAGAAGACCCACGGCACGCCCTGTCCGGCGATGGCGAGCTCGACGGTCTGGCGCCAGTCCTCGAGGCGGCCCTTGAGGCCGGCGATCTCGGTGGGCCGCACGGCCACGAGGATGCGACTGTGACGCCTGACCGCCGCCACCGTCACCTCGCCGAGGATGTCCTGCAGGATCGTGCCGGCGGAGCGGATGCCTTCGGAGTTGGCGCCATAGAGCACGACGCGTCCGCCCGGCGGTGTCACCGCGGCGACGGCATGAATGAGCATGCGCAACTCATGGCGGCTGCGCGCCAGCCGCAGCAGCGCGACGTCATAGGGACCGGGCTCAGGCCAGGGGCAGGCGACACGGCCAGTACGGGCAAGGCGGTGCCAGGCCGCGGCGTCGTGCCCACGTCCGCGCACGGCTCTCAGCACCATCTCCGTCTCGTCGTCGGCCACGAGCACCCGGCCCGTCAGCTCGAGTGCGTCGAGGCTCTCGACGAGCGCGCGGGCAGGTAGCGATAGGGTCGAACGGGACACGAAGGCAACTCCCGATGCGCCGGTCCGCGGCGGCGGGAAACAGGGGGATGCGACGCCGCATCCACCCGTCTCGAGCGGAAGTCAGGCCCCGACCATCTCCACGGAGACGGGGAAAAGGGGCGCCAGCGCGTCGACATCCATAATGTGGTAGACGCTGAAGCGGTAGGCGTCGCCTGCCGTCATCTCGGGCGGTGTGAACGGAAATGCGAGATTGCCCGCCGTCGAGAGCCGGCCGACGTAGCCGAAGTGCAGTAGGTACTGCTTGGCCGAAGCCGTGACGGCGCGCGCCTCCTCCTCGTCCTCGGCGATGCACTCGACGATGACGCCGATCTCCTCCGGCAGAACCTTGGGGGCCTGTCCTCCGACCGCGCCGAGCCCGTAGAAACGGAAATAGAGGTCGTAGGAGCGGGGGCCTCGTGGCGGCACAAGCTCGCGCACCATCGCCTCGACGCCGGCTTTGATCTCGTCCGCGCGCTCGATGAAGATGGGATCGGCACAGCCGGCCACGAAGACGGCGCGGGCACCGACGCGGGTCGAGCCCTCGATCTTCACGGAAAGCTGCTTGGCCGGCTCCCAGCGGGAGCCCCAGACGCGGCAGCGGTGCTCGTCGACGGCCTCGAAGCAGGCATCCTCGAGATGGAGCACGCCTTCCGGTTCCGCCACGCTGTTCGGGTCGGCCTGCTCGTAGAGCGCATGGGCGGCCACCGACATGGGTGTTGCATGGCGCGTCGGGTTCATGCTCTCGAGCACGAAGCGCTCGCCCTCGAGTGTGCCGAGCATGGCGTCGCGCGCGCCCGGAACACAGCACAGCGACGCGCACTCGATGATCTTGGCCATGTGCATGGCCGGCGCCATGGGCAGGCCGAGCCGAGCCGGCAAGGCGGCGTAGATCGCAGTGTCGCAGGCGCGGCCCGCGATGATCACATCGGGCTCTTCCGCCATGGCGCGCAGGAACGCTTCCGTGCCCATCTGGCCGACGATCGCCGAGGCGCCGTCGACCTCGGCTTCGGTCAGTGCGGGGATGGCGCCGATGGGGCGCGTGCGGCCGGACTTCACGGCGGCCTTCAGCACGTCGCGCGGCATCTCGGCGCCGATGGTGGCGAGCTTGAAGCTGACGCCCTCCTCGCGGGCGATCTCGCGCACGATGTCGAGCGTCGCCTCGAGGTGCGGGTTGGCGCCGGCCGTACCGGCGGTGCCGATGATCAGCGGGATCTTCTTCGCGAGCGCGCCAAGCAGAACCATGCGCAGGTCGCGCTTGGTAACGCGTCGCGCAGTCGCGAGCCGGCCGGCGCCGAGATAATAGGGGCCGGGGTCGACGGAGCCCATGTCGCAGCCGATCATGTGCGGCGCGCGCTCGAGCCCGCGCAGCAGGGAGGCTTCGGGAATGCCATAGCCGAGCTGGCCGGAGGCGGACAGAGCGCGGAACGGTCCCCGCTCGCGCTCGCAGGCGTCGATCATTCGTGCGAAGTTGCTCATGTCAGATCTCCGCATCCAGGAGGGGACGATGCTGCTGCGCGCCGTAGACGTCGCTGTCGCCCGGCGTGCCGGCGATAATGCGCCGGGGCAGCACGATCTTGATGGCGTTGGCGGCCGGATAGGGAATGACTTCGGCCTCGCCCACGCCATAGCGCTGGGCGATGACCTCTGGCTTCAGGCTCGCGGCCTTGAGCGCTCTCTGATAGAGCGCCTTGTCCTCGAACATGAGATCGATGGTGATCTCGGTTGGGCCGGCGTTCTTCGAGCGCACGACCTTGGCAGCATCGCGCAGTCTCATGAGACACTCCTTCTGAGGTCGGGTTACTCGGCAGCCTGGCGTTTGCCGAAGCGCTTCTCGAGCTCGGCGATCACGTAGTCGATGCGCTCGACGTCGGCGAACTTCATGTCCATGTCGAACATGTTGGCTTTGTGGGCGGCGGCGCTGCGGTCGCCGCAGGCCTCCTCGACGACGATGACGCGGAAATTGTGGGCGAAGGCATCGTTGACGCCTGCGCGCACGCAGCCCGATGTCGAGATGCCGATCACCACCAGCGTGTCGACGGCGTCGTAGCGGAGAAACGCCTCGAGCGGCGTGCCGAAGAAGCAGGAGGGCTTGTTCTTGAACACCACGCGATCCTCCTCGCGCGGGGCATACTCGGGCGGCCACTCGTCCGCTTTGGGGTCACGGCTGTACTGGAACTCGTCGGCGGTGCCGAGCTTGAGGTTCCAGATGCCGCGGTAGGTCGGGTGCGTGCGGTCGTCGCGACGGCTGTAGTAGATCGGCAGGCCAAGCTTGCGGAAGGTCTCCGTGATCCGCGTGATGGCCGCCTCGAGGGCCTCGTCCTTTTTCCCGCATTGGGAATAGGCGGGATCGACGAACATGTAGGTGGTGTCGATGTTGAGCAGGGCCGGCTTGTTGCCGATCCCGATACGGCGCCCGAATTTGCCTTTGACGTAGGTTAGAAGCTCGTCGTCGGGCACGTAGCCCCTCCACTTGGCGATCTTCTCTGGCAGGTCGCGCATATCGTTGCTCATGTCAGGGCTCCTCTGAACCGGAGACGTTGTCGACGATGACGAGCACGTTCGCAGGATCGATGGCGAACCGCACCGACTCGCCGTTGGCAAGCTTCCTGTGGCCCGGGGTCAGCAGATTGACCTCGTGACCGGAGAGGGAAAGGCCGACCTGGGTGTGCGAGCCCAGGAAGCTCGTCGAAGTGACCTTTCCGTCCATGACATTGTCGCCTGTCTCATCGGTCCGGACAAGTCGTGCCATTTCCGGCCGGAAAGCGATCATCAGGGGCTCGTTCGAATCGCTTACGCGAGCGGCTTCCGCGCTCTTGAGGATGGGGCCGCCGGCGATGGCGACCTTGCTGGTGGCGGGCTCGCTCCGTGCACGGTCCAGGGGCAGCAGGTTCGTGCGGCCCAGGAACTCGGCGGTGAAGCGGTTGCTCGGCCGCGTGTAGATGTCGGTGGGAGCGCCTTCCTGCTCGACCTTGCCCTGGTTCATGACGACGATGTGGTCGGAGATGACCATGGCCTCGGTCTGGTCGTGCGTCACATAG
>JAGRKR010000455.1 GCA_020442225.1 Hyphomicrobiaceae bacterium
CGACGCGGCGCCCCGTCCGCGCCGTCCAGGAGGCGTTCCTGGCGGCCGGGGCGCAGCGCGCGCTCCTGCTGCCACGCATCCGCCCCATCGGCGACGGCGACGAGGACCATGGCCTGCTCGCTGGGCTGGCGAGCGCCGCCCCCGACATCGGCGACGAGCCGCCCGCCATCGACGAGCTCGCACGGCGGCTCGTGCTGACACAGCTCGTGCTCGCGTGGGACGCCGCAAAGCGCCGTGCCGCCGCGATGGACGAGCCGGAGCAGCCCGTTCTGCCGCCGCGCAGCCCCGCGCAGGCGGCCGCCCTCGCTGGCGATCTCGCCCGGCTCATGGACGGCATCGAGACGGAAGACGCCAGCCTGGCGAGCCTCGCGACGCTGGTACCCGACTCGCTCTCGGAGCATTGGCAGGCGACACTCGACTTCCTCAAGATCGTGACGGAGCACTGGCCGGCCTACCTGAGCGAGCAGGGCGTGTGCTCTCCGGCGAGCCGGCGCAACGCGCTCATTCGCGCCGAGGCCGAGCGGTTGGCGAAGCATCCTCCGGCCGGACCGGTCATCGTCGCCGGCGTCACCGGCAGCATCCCGGCAACCGTCGAGTTGATGCGGGTGGTGGCGACGCTGCCGCACGGAGCCATCGTGCTGCCCGCCCTCGACATGCATCTCGACGAGGAGAGCTGGCAGGCCATCGTGCCCGACCACCCCGAGCATCCCCAATACGGACTAGCCAAGCTGCTCACCGCGCTTGGCGTCAGCAGGCAGCAGGTCCGGAGGTTGCCGGGCGACGACGAGAACGCACCAGCGCGCCTGCGCCAGGCGCTCGTCAGTGAGGCCATGCGCCCGGCCGGCACGACACACCTGTGGCACCCCTTTATCGCCACGACCGCTGTCGAGCAGATGCGCGCGGCGCTCGCCGGCATGACGCTGCTCGAGGCGCCGAGCGCGCAGGACGAGGCGGAGGCGATCTCGCTCATTCTGAGAGAAGCCGCCGAGATCCCCGGCAAGACGGCCGCGCTCGTGACACCCGACCGGCTGCTGGCCCGCCGCGTGGCCATCCGGCTGGAGGCCTGGGGTCTCAGGGTGGACGACTCCGCCGGCCGCCCCATTGCCAAGACGGTGCCGGGGACGTTCCTCGAGCTCGTCCTCGACGCGGTCGCCACGCGCTTCGAGCCGGTCGCGCTGATGGCGCTGCTCAAGCATCCGTTGGCGCGGCTCGGCCTGCCGGCCGCCGACGTCCGGCGCAGCGCCCGCGCGCTCGAGATCATCGCTTTTCGCGCGCCCTATCTGGGCGAGGGGCTGGATGGCATCTCCCAGGCCATCGAGCGCGCCGAGCGCGAGACCTCCGACGGCCAGAGACGCGGCAAGGCGCTCGACCGGCTGTGGCCGGCGGACTGGGCGTCCGCACGCGATCTCGTTGCGCGCCTCGCCGAGGCCTTCGCGCCGCTCGAGACGCTCTTTCGCAGCGACGAACCGGATACGCTCGCAGCACTCGCCGCCGCCCACGTCACGGTCGCCGAGGCAATGGCGAGACTGCCCGACGACGAGCCCGGCCTGCTCTGGCACGGGGAGGCCGGCGAAGCCGCCGCTCTCATCCAGGCCCGCCTCATGGACGCGCAACTCGCCGCGCCCGAGGTGCGTGCGATCGACTACCCCGATCTCTACCGCGCACTCATCACCGGAACCGCCGTGCGCCCGCGCGTGCCCGTACACCCCCGCATCTTCATCTGGGGTCCCTTCGAGTCTCGGCTGCAGCAGACGGACGTCATGGTGCTCGGCGGCCTCAACGAAGGGACGTGGCCCGAGTCCGCCGACCCCGGCCCCTGGCTCAACCGTCCCATGCGTCAGCAGCTCGGCCTGCCACAGCCGGAAGAGGTGATCGGCCATGCGGCCCACGATGTCGCGACCATGCTGGGCGCACCAGTCGTCGTCCTGACCCGAGCCGCCAAGGTGGACGGCGTGCCTGCGGTGCCGTCGCGCTGGCTACTGCGCCTCAACGCCCTGCTCGGCGGGCTCGATCTTGCCGGCGCCATCGCTCCGCGACCGGAGGCTCCCTGGCTGCACTGGGCGCGCCAACGCGACCACACCAGGGAGCGGATCCGCATCGGCCGGCCGGCGCCCTGCCCGCCGCTCGCCGCCCGGCCGAGACGCATCAGCGTCACCGATGTCGAGCGCTGGATCGCCAATCCCTATGCCATCTTTGCCCGCCACGTGCTGGGCCTCCAGCCGATGCCACCGCTCGGCGACGGACCTGGGGCGCGCGAACGCGGCCAGATCATTCACGCCGTCCTCGGGCGCTTCGCCACGGACCACCCGGCAGCCCTGCCGAACGACATCGCCGGGGCCGTGCGCAACCTCGGCGACGCCATCCTCGGCGCATACCTGGCGAGCCCGCGCGTACGGGCGTTCTGGCGGCCGCGCCTCGCGCGCTTCGCGGACTGGTTCGGGGAGACGGAGCCCGCACGCCGGCAGGGCGTCACGCGCGTACTCGCGGAAGTGTCGGGCCGTCACCGCATCGAGGCGCCCGCGGGGCCGTTCACGCTCACGGCACGTGCCGACCGGCTCGACATCGGCAGCGACGGCGCCCTCGCGATCACCGACTACAAGACCGGCAATCCGCCCCCCCGCGAGCGCGTGACATCGCTCAAGGCTCCGCAGCTTCCCCTCGAAGCCGCGATCGCCTTGCTCGGCGGCTTCCCCGACGTAGCCGGCACGAGGATCACGAACCTCCGCTACATTGCCGCCAAGGGTGGCGAGCCGCCGGGCGCCGCGCTCGAGATCGACGGCGACCCGAAGGCCCTCGCCGAAGACGCGCTGAAGGCCTTCACGACGCTCGTCACGCTCTTCGACGACGAGGCGACCGCCTACAAGGCCGTGCGGCGGCCGGGCTTCGACTACACGTTCGACGACTTTGCCCACCTGGCGCGCGTGGCCGAGTGGTCGAGCGGCGACGATGGCGAGGGCTAGCCCATGAGCACGAGCGCGGACGCCCCCCTGGACATCGCGCAGGCGCGCGACGAAACCCGACGCAACCAGGCCGGCGCGGCCGATCCGGCCGTCTCCGCCTGGGTGGCCGCCAACGCCGGCGCCGGCAAGACGCACGTGCTGACCCAGCGCGTGCTCCGCCTGCTCGTGGCCGACACGTCGCCCGAGCGCATTCTCTGCCTCACCTACACCAAGGCGGCCGCGGCCGAGATGTCACGCCGCGTCTTCGCCATGCTGGCCGAGTGGGTGACGGCGGACGAGACGACGCTCGCCGGCAAGCTCACTGCGTTGCTGGGACGCCCTGCGGCTCCCGCCGAGACGGGACGGGCGCGCCAGCTCTTCGCCCGCGCCATCGAGACGCCCGGCGGTCTCAAGGTGCAGACCATCCACGCCTTCGCCGAGCGCCTGCTGCAACGCTTCCCGCTCGAGGCCGGCATCGCCCCGCATTTCACCGTGCTCGACGAGGCGCTGGCGTCCGAACTCATGCAGCAGGCCATCGACGGCATGCTGGCGGAGGCTGCCCCCGGCACGGGACCGCTGGCCGAGGCGCTCGGCGTCGTCGTCGCCTACGCAGCCGAGGCCGGTTTCGACTCCATTCTGCGCAGCGCCGTCAAGGAGCGGGGCTGGATCGAAGTCTTGCGCCGGCTCGAGACGGAGGAGGGCGATCCTCTCGCCGCCGCCGCCGATGCCTACCGCGCGGCGATGGGCATCCGAGCGGGCATCGACGAAGGCGATCTCGACAGGGAAGCAGCGGCGCTGCTCACCGATGCCACACTGGCCCACGCCGCGCGCGTGCTGGGCGACAGCGGCACGCAGGACAAGGATCTTGCCAGCGCGCTCGCCGCTGCCCGGCAGGCCGGCGATATCCCGCTCCGCCTGCAACACTTGCGCACGGCACTGCTCACGAGCGCGGGCGCGCCACGTTCCGACAGCCGGTTCATCACGAAGGCCATCCGCGTGGCGGAGCCGGGCCTGACCACGGCCCTCTGCACGGCGCGGGACAGACTGGCGGAGCTCCAGATCGAGCGAGCTGGCGTCCGGCTCGTCACCGCCACGCTCGCCCTGCTGCGGCTCGCCGACGCCACCATGCAGCGCTACACCGATGCCAAGGCCCGCCGCGCCGCGCTCGACTTCGACGATCTGCTCCTGTCGACCTGGTCCCTGCTCTCGGCACGGGACTCGACGGAATGGGTGCTCTTCAAGCTCGACGGTGGCCTCGATCACATCCTCGTCGACGAGGCCCAGGACACGAGCC